>NZ_JAUBVK010000003.1:0-14716 GCF_036705795.1 Microcoleus sp. ARI1-B5 | reverse complement strand
GATAACAGAAATTCCCGAAGCCCTCGGCCAACTGTCGAATTTGATATCGCTTGACCTCACAAACAATCAGATTGAAAAGATTCCTGAATGCTTAGAAACACTGCCAAAACTTGAAAAACTCGACCTCCGCCGCAATCCCCTGCCTATTTCTCCAGAAGTTCTAGGGCCCGCTAACCTGGAGGAATACCCCGGTACTCCCGAAGCCATCTTCAACTACCTGCGCCAACTCCGCAGCGGCAAAGTCCTCCCCCTCAACGAAGCAAAAGTCCTCCTCGTCGGCCAAGCCACCGTCGGCAAAACCTCCCTCATCAACCGCCTCACCCACAACAAATACAACCCCACCGAACCCCAAACCGACGGACTCAACATCACAAACTGGCAAATTACAGTCAACACCAAAACCGTCAAACTCAACGTCTGGGACTTCGGCGGACAAGAAATCTACCACGCCACCCACCAATTTTTCCTCACCAAACGCAGCCTCTACGTGCTCGCCTGCAACTGCCGCACCAGCGAAGACGAAAACCGCCTCGAATACTGGCTGAAACTGATCGAAAGCTTCGGCGACGCATCCCCCGTCATCATCGTTGGCAACAAGTGCGACGAACAACCCCTCGATATCAACCGCAAAGCCTTGCGCGACAAATATCCCAACATCAAAGCCATCCTCGAAACCTCCTGCCAAAACGGAACGGGAATCGACGAACTCCGCAGCGCCATCCACACCGAAATCTCCCAACTCAAAGAAGTTTACGATCTTTTGCCGCTAAGCTGGTTTCAAGTCAAACAGCGCCTGGAAAACCTCGACAAAGACTTCATCACCATCAGCGAATACGCCACCATCTGCGCCACAGAAAACATCCTCGCAGAAACCGACCAAACCCAACTTATCGGACTGCTGCACGACTTGGGCATTGTCCTCAACTTCCGCAAACACCCCATCCTGCAATCCACCAACATCCTCAATCCGCATTGGGTGACGGAAGGTATCTACGCCCTCCTCAGCGATGACGCACTCAAAGTCAAAACCAAAGGCATTCTCACCTACGCCGACCTCAGCCGCATCCTCGATGCAACGAAATATCCCAGCCACCGCTACCACTGTCTCACCAGCTTGATGGAAGAATTTCAACTCTGCTTCCCCATCAACAATTGCGGCGCGCCGACTTTCCTCATCCCCGGCATTTTGCCCAAAGAAGAACCGGAAAACACCGAACTCGCAGGCGAAACCCTGGAATTTCAATATCACTATCGCATTCTCCCCGACAGCATCCTCTCGCGCTTCATCGTCCTCTCCCACGAGAAAATCCACAACTGCACCCACTGGCGCACGGGGGTAATGCTGGAGTACAGGGAAGGCGCTGAAGTTTACAATATCGCCCGGATTAAATCTGATCCGGAAGATGAAAAAATCTTTATTGCTGTTAGCGGGCGGGAATCGACGCGGCGTTGTTTTCTGGGCCTGATTCGCGATACGTTTGCCACAATCCACAATTCTTTTGCGAATCTGGAAATCACTCAATGGGTGCCGGTTCCCGGTTATCCCGATGCCGATCCGCTGGATTACGAGGAATTGTTAGGATTGGAGGATATGGGCGAGAATACTGTGCGCGTTGGCAAACTTAAACTTAAACTGGATTTGCGGCCTTTGTTGGATGGGTATGAGTCGATCGAACTTCGCCGCCAAAGACACATGGGCGATGAAAAATACGGAAGAGAATATCAAGACCTTGTAGATATCGCTAAACTAGCAGCTAGTAGACCCATTATTAATAAAGCAGAAGCAAAAATGACTCAACATTCTTCGGAAACCAACAACTTTCAAGGTGCTTTTCAAGGTGCTAACTTTTCCGGGAATATCGGCGGTTCATCGAACAGCGCCGAAGTTAGTGGCAATCAATCAGTGCAAAATAATAATAACACAAATACCGCCGAATTGCTCAAACTAATTTCTTCAATGCGCGAAACCGCTTCGCAGTTTCCCGAAGACATTCGCGAGGGCGTAATTATCGATATTGAAGATTTGGAATCCGAAATTAAGAAACCGGAAAATGAAATAAATCATGCCCGATTAAAGAAAAGTTTCAAAGCTATTGTAGCGGCTGCTGCTGCGATCGGACTTGGCATTGCAGGCGTGACGGAATTTGCTAATACTGCGATCGATGTGGCTAACAAAGTAGGTATAGAAATCCAGCTACCGCCAGCACGTTAATTTTTTTACCTGTATGGTGCGGTGCGTCGCTATGAGATCACTAAAAATTAGCGATGATTGTCGCAGCGACGCACCCTACTTTAATATAATTTTCTCGTTCCCTCGTTCCCAGGCTGTGCCTGGGAATGCAGATAAGCGAGGAAGAGCCTCGATCGAACCCATACAGCAAATTCCCGATTTATGGAGTAGAATGTATCGCAACCATGAACTTACTAGATGTTGTTATTCTCAAAAAAGATTTACCGCAACACGATTTACTTGCAGGTCAAGTAGGGACGATCGTCGAGTTTTTAGCTCCTGATGGAAAGCGAAGTTGAATTCAGCGATGATGACGGGCAAACTTATGCGAGGTTGCCCTTACACAGCAGTCAAATTTTAGAATTAAAATATCAGCCTGCACCATAAACTCCCCCGATATCTAACAATAAATAAGTTATACAGAACTTGTGCTATAGCCTAAAGAAACCGGGTTTTTTACCTGATCTGTCGTCTCAAAGGAAAGATTGTCGTAAAAAACCCGGTTTCTCGCCCTACGCATCAGCCTCAAGAAACCGGGTTTTTATCTCATTTATGGGTCACAACGAAAGATTGTCGCAAAAAACCCGGTTTCTGACCCCACGCATCAGCCTCAAGAAACCGGGTTTTTATCTCAGTTATGAGTCACAACGAAAGATTGTCGCAAAAAACCCGGTTTCTGACCCTAGGCATCAGCCTAAAGCCCCGATCGCCCCCGAATTTCGCCCGATCGCCCCTCACCCCGCCCGGAATTGCCTCAAATCAGTTAAAGTAAGAATAAAGAAGCGCAAGTACCGTCACCTTTGAGCGACAATGGCATCCTCTTCCTCTGTAGCAGTTTGCGAACTCCCCTTATTTCCGTTGCCGGAAGTGGTTCTATTTCCAGGTAGACCGCTGCCGCTGCAAATCTTCGAGTTTCGCTATCGAATCATGATGAATACGATTCTGGAGGGCGATCGCCGTTTCGGTGTCCTCATGTGGGACCCGAACCAAAACAAAGTTTCAGCCGTCGGCTGTTGCGCCGAAGTGATTCACTGCCAGCGCCTCCCGGACGATCGCATGAAAATTATGACTCTCGGGCAGCAGCGGTTCCGAGTCCTCGATGCCGTTCGGGAAAAACCCTATTTAGTCGGTCTAGTAGAATGGATTGAAGACGAACCGCCGCAAAAAGACCTCAGACCTTTGGGAAAAGATGTCGAACAACTGCTCAGAGATGTAGTTCGCCTGTCCAGCAAATTGATGGATCAGCCGATCGACCTACCGGAAGACATTCCCAGTTTGCCTACAGAACTGTCCTACTGGGTAGCCAGCTACCTTTACGGTGCAACAACAGAACAGCAAACTCTTTTAGAATTGCAAGATACCGCTGCGAGATTGGAACGCGAAACCGAGATTTTGACATCTACTCGCAATCACTTGGCAGCAAGGACTGTACTGAAAGATACGCTCAAATAGCCAATTTGTGCAGCCAAAAAGTACGATCGGTTTTGCCTGCATGGAAGCAAGAATTAGACACAAATCATTCGATTTTCGATTTTTGATTTTTGATTTTCGATTGACTGATGAACTAAGGGTTTGGATCGCGGACCTACAGTTTCATTCTTTTTTGGAACTGGTATCTGTTTAATTCTTAACTTCAAACAGGTTCGGATAGGTTCTTTATAGCAGTAAATGCTTGTGTTAGAAAATCTCGACCAACCTAAGCCCTACGATGCAGTTAGAGGCGGTCAACAGCCACCTCCTGTGGGCGGTGTCGTACTCGGCGGACTAGCAGGAGTTAAACACCGACTGTCTAGTTCTGTCAGCGAACATCGCATTGCCGCCCTGAAGGAGAGCTTTAATTACGGCGATGCAGGCTTAAAAATAGTCATCAACATTTGTCAAAGCTCCACAGGGCCAGTGCAGCGGGCTGCCTCCGATTTGCTGCGAGAAAAGCTGAGTGCGATCGCCCGCGAAAGGTTGCAAGCCTTTGTACCTGCGAATTTAGATTCAGAAACAGGGGCAGACAAAACTCAAAAAATATTAAAGAACTCAGCCAGTACAGTCTCAGAAAAAGGCGATCGGCAGTTATCAGAAGCACAGTTAATATTTGAGACAATTATGCACCAGATGCAACCAAATTTGTTGCTGTTAGAAGCATTGGTAGCTTCTGTAGAGCGCGAAGAATTTACCAGCGAACTGATGAATTTTTGGGAGTTGTTAATCTTAGAAATTCAGCAACCTCTCAAAGAACTGCGCCAAGCTGTTGGCAGCGCTATTTCCGCCCAACTCCGCATTCAGTGGCAGTACAATCAAGCTGAATCTCAAGCCAATCAGTGGCAGCAGCGAGCTTTGCTAGCTCTTCAGAAAGAGGATGAAAACTTGGTTCGACACGCCTGGGTTCGCAAGCAGATCGAGTTGGATAAGGTGGCAGAAGTAAAAATTGATTTAGACGACCAAACTGTGCGAGTAGAAACTCTCAACCGCAACTTGCTAGCTTTGGAAAGTAAGATTGCTGAAGCTAATTCTAAGAAAGAGATACTAAAGATGCAGGTTCATTTTTCTAAGGTACAGGAGCAGATTAACTGCACTTTCAGCCAAATGAATACTATTTTTTTTAGTCCTTAGTCGTCGGATTCGGCGCGTATATATTGCGTGATGTCAGACTTGTCTGATGCAAAAATGAATCGCCCCCTTTAAAATTGCCCCATCTAGCTTAGCTCCTTCCAGATTAGCACCGCACAAAAATGCCCCGCTCAAATTAGCACCGCGCAAGTCAGCCTCTCTCAAATCGGCGCCCTGAAGGTTACTTTCACACAAAAATGCCCCTCTCAAGTTGGCTTTTCTCAGACTCGCTCCCCGCAGTTTGACCTCGCATAGATTTGCTCCTTCGAGGTTGGCTTCGTCCAAGCAAGCTTCAAACGAGTTGGCTTCCATCAGGTTGGCTTTATACAAGTTTGCCCCGCTCAAGTTGACACCGATCATTTTAGTCTCTCCCAAGTTGGCATTTTCCATGTTTGCGTCAATTAGCTCAGCCCCTGTCAATCTTGCGAAAGTTAGATCGGCTCGGCTCAGGTCAGCGCCATTGAGTTTAGTCATTACTAGGCAAGCATTCTTGAGGTTTGCACCTATTAAGTTTGCCGAACTTAGGTCTGCCAAAGCTAAATTGATTTCTTTCAAAGTGGCACAGGCTAGATTAATATGAATCAGAAAAGCTTCTCGCAAAGAAGCTTCTGTCAAGTTTGTTTCATGAAAATTTTTTTCTCCGGCTGCATATCGCTTCAGAAGTTCATCCGCATTCATCTGGCTAGCCTCCTAAGTTGTACTTAAAATTATACTACTGACAGTACAGTGTAGCAACCAAAGATTTTTAAAGTTTCCGTGTGATTTTTTAACTCGGATAGTGCCGATCGAACTACTGCAGAACACACATCCGCTTCAACGTCCATAAAGAAAATGTATTCTCCGAGCGATCGCTTAGTCGGTCTAGATTCAATGCGACTTAAGTTAATACCCCGACTGGCAAATACTTGCAAAGGTTTAACCAATGTTCCCGGCCTATTGGCAGGTACGCTAAAAGCTAGTGACGTGTGAGTGCAATTCGCGGGCGTTGCGTCGGGGTGCGAGTTAGGCGATGGTTTGGCGGCGGATGTCATTGATGATTCGTGGGATTTTGGGGAGTTTCCTAGTTTTCCTGCATCGGGGCCGAGTACCCAAAATCGAGTGTAATTGTCGGGATAATCATTGATCGGGCTTGCTAGCACAGGCAATTTGTAAAGTTCGGCCGCTCTGGGGGAAGAGATTGCAGCTACACTGCTATCTTCGAGAGATTGCAATGCTTCGGCAGTTGAATTTGCCGGAATCAACTTAGCCGCCGGGATAAACTGGCTCAACCACAACTGACACTGAGCTAGGGCTTGCGGGTGAGAGTAAACTTTTTGAATCTCGTTAAAATTTTGAGCATTTGACAGCAGCGCGTGGGAAATCGGCAAAACCAAGGCGTGTTTAATTCGCAGTGCATCCAGCCTCCACAGGGTATCTAGGGTGACAGTCACGCTGCCTTCGATCGAATTTTCTGCTGGCACAACTGAATAGTCAACCAGTCCGGAGGCAGATGCCTCTAGTGCCTGAGAAATGGTGGAATAAGGATACAGGGTGCATTCGGAGTTAGTTTCTTGGCTCAACCACTTGACATAAGCCTGAGCCGCTGTTTCTGTATTGGTACCAACAGGGCCAAGATATCCGATCAAAATTTTCATACTCAGTAATTTTACGTTACAACAGTTTGCTTTACTCTCATCACGCAGGAAGTATGATGAGAAAATTAGCGATGGCCCGAAAGCTTTTATCCGTTATTTCTCGGATGACATTGCTGGGTGGGCGACTCCGTGCGCCGACTTATGTCACCTTAAAAAAGGTTATAGTTTATTAAGATATGCTTACGAATCCTATATTTTGATATTTTCTCATGTATATCCGCTTTAATTCTTCCCAATCCGTTGAGATCGCCGTACCAGACGAACGGGTTCCCATTCAACATTATCTGCGCCAGCCGAGGCGACTGGTGAACGCCTTAGTCGATCGCACTCGCACAGAACAGCTTAGCGATGACTGTTTCCGCCTGAAAATGCGGCCGTTACAATTTATGATGCTGAGCATTCAACCCACAGTAGACATGAGGGTGTGGGCGCAGTCGGACGGTACAATCAATTTGGAGTCCGTCGCTTGCGAAATTCTTGGCGTGGGTTATATAAACGATCGCTTTGCTCTCAATCTTAAAGGACAGCTTGCTCCAGAGCAAAAGGGCGGGGTAACGTACTTGAAGGGAAAAGCGGATTTGTCCGTGCAAGTAGAGTTACCGCCGCCGTTTTGGCTGACGCCCAAACCAATTTTAGAAGCAACCGGCAACGGTTTGCTCAAGAGCGTACTGCTGAGCGTCAAACAGCGGTTGATGTACCAGTTGCTCTTAGATTACCGTCGGTGGGCAAGCAACGAAACTGAGGTAATATCGAGCGAGATTCCCCCAATCTTATCTGTAGAAGGTTGATATCCTACAGCCATTTTCAAGACCGGTGAGGTATGTCCGGTAATTGGGAAAAAGGTAATTGGGAATTGGGAAAAAGGTAATTGGGAAAAAGGTAATTGGAAATGGGGAAAAAGGTAATTGGTAATGGCGAAAAAGGTAATTGGGAAAAAGGTAATCGCTCGGGCTTGACCGAACTCTCACCCGAAGCGCTATACTAGAGAAGGTGTTAATTATAGTAAAGAAGAAGGAAGAAGGAAGGCGCAATCAAAGCTTATATTTCAGTAATTAAGAACTTCCTAACCGTCGCGCGCGGTTGCTATATTAGTTAGACTAGACGAGAGAATAGTGCACCCTGAGGTTTGTTGGAGTTGGCGAGCAGGCATAGATAGCGGCCGGTCAGTCAAAATCGATGTGAGTCAGCGCTCCCTCTTCATCGTCTTCGATGATTCCCCCAGCCTGAGACCAAGCAGTTGACTTGTCTTTGGAAACTTGGTCATTTTGGCCGGCGAGGGAGCGCTGCGGCGGCCTGGTTATTTTGCCCGATTCCAAAGTCGCGCCCACCCGAATCCGGATTTTGGGTCCGGAATTACCCAAGCGAATGGTCATCCCGTCGGCTACCGACACCTGAGCGATCGGTCTATCATCTACATAAGTGCCGTTAGCACCAAAATTAATAATTTCCCAGCCATAAGGATGATTCCACAGCTCTACGTGGTGGCGGGAAACTACAGCGCTGTAAATAATTACATCATTGTCGTTCGATCGACCGATCCGCACCACAGATTCGGATTCAAAACACCAACTTTGAACCGGGACAGACTGAATAGGATGTAGCAGAGTTAAGGTAATCACTGATGTTTTGACACTCCCCCGCAGGACAGAAACGAGGATGCTCGATCGTTTTTTTGGGATAAAACCGCAAAAAATTTGATGCTTAAAGGCTTTGTCAGTGCGCCACTCCCTGGCTCTGCCGTAAAAAAAGTTGAATTTTTGGCGGCGGGAGGAATCTGAACAAACTTTTGATTGTTAGGTTTCCCCCCAGGCACCAATTTTTTCATTCGTCGGTAACAACCAAACACGATGGTATTAATCTGGTGAACTTCGCAGCGATCGACAGCAGTGCCAAGCGCTGGATTAATTTGGTCTGGGATGCAGCTACCTGGCCGATCGCCCATCGGCTCCGAGCGATCGGTAGAATAACGATTTTCCCGCCGCTCGATCGGAGAATTCAACTCAAGCAAGTGCTGGTTGCACTGCTGATTCGAGTTTTCGATCGTAGACGGGTCAACGATCGAGGAATCGCTGTTTGTGCAGACATTCGTTAACCAAGGATTAATGCCGGAGTTTCTAGATAAAATTGTTGTTGGTTGTATTAAACAGCATAGGTCTTTTTGAGTTGCTAACATTTTCCTTATTGATGCGATACCTTAAAAATACAATGCTTTGAGCAGCACTGGAATTCCTCGCCCAGAAAGGTTCAATCTTCTACACCGAAAATACCGATCTCGCGATCGGGCGCGCGCCACCCCAAAAATGCGATCGGCAAGCAGTCGCTCGATCGAGCCGGCGATGCCGCACTTCAGAACAAATCCGACTCTGGCGGCTCGGCCCGATCTGGCGGTGCAGATTCATGGCTTTGACGCTGCTTCAACTCTGCAACTTTTTCTTGAGCTACATCCCTGACTTCTAGAGCTTTATCTTGAAGTTTGTGGGCCAGACTTTGAGCGTTTCGCTTGACGCCTGCCACATTTTTGAGAGTTCTGTCGAAATCATCCTGCAAAAACTCTGCTACCAGGCCGGCTTTTTGGTGCAGTCCCTCCGCGTACTGCTGGGCTTCGGATACAGCAGCCTCAGACACGATCGCCCGCTTGCTGCCGAGGGTCGAAATAGCTGCCACCGGCAGCAAGTAAATCCCGTCTAAAACGCCGAGAGGGCCGCTCGATTTAAACAGGTAGTGGGTCACTAAACCCGTCCGGGCATCAAAGAGGTAGTCAACCACCGCACCTGCCTTATTTCCTGCGTCCGTCAGCAGCTCAAGGCCGATCGGACAAACAGCTTGTTCCGGCTGATGCAATTGGGGCAGTTCCGGGTTAATAGTCACAAAAACATTTTCGCCCACCGTATCAACTTGCGCCCAAGCGAACCAGCGTTTTTTGCTGCCCAAAACTCCCGACTTGCAAGTAAAGCCCAGCGTCCGCTGTTTGTGAGGATCGAGCCAAAGCCGATCGACCCTGCCGACCTCTTCCGCCGTGCGGCGGTCGATCGTGCGGCGGCCCTGCAGTTCGCTGCGCTTAACAATCTGTTGTGATGTACTCATAAATAAACTCCTGAGTGCCGCCTGCATCAAAATTTCGATCGAAATTTTGATGCCACTTTAATAATCTTCTTCCGAATAATGGGGAGTATTTTCTGCCTCCGTTAACTCGTCCTCTTCCCTAGAAGTGCCAACTTCTTTTTGGTCGGGAATAGGAATCGTGCTCAGGGGGGCGCCCCCGGAGCGAGCGTGAATTGCCTTAGCATCATCCCTGGGCTTGACGCTAACAACTCCTAACTGGACTGAGGACTGATTCGGGCTGACATTGATTTGAATTTTTGGCCCCGAGCGAGCCAAGTGAACGATCAGACCGTCCACAACGGGAACCTTAGCGATCGGCTTACCATCGAGGTAAGTACCGTTGGTACCTAAATTGATCAGTTCCCAAGTTATGCCGCTGCGTCGCAATTCGATGTGGCGGCGAGAAACCACAGCGCTAAAAAGAACGACGTGGTTTTCCGTCGATCGCCCGATCCGGACGACCTCTTCGTCTTCAAAGATCCAACTGCGGACGGGAATAGACTGGAGTGGATGTAGCAAGGTCAGCTTAATCACATTGGCAGCATTGAGTTTTGGTAGAGCGCCTCAAGATGCGATTTTAGATTTTAGACTTTCGATCGCCCAATCCAAACTCGATCTAAGAGATTTGAAATAGAAACGTAACCAGGTCTCCTTTCCCCAGAGAGATGCGGTCTCCCGGTCGCAACCGGTGTCGGTTGCCCAAGGGCAGCGGAGTATTGTTGACGTAAGTGCCGTTTGAACTGCCTACATCTTCTAGGTAGCAAGCATCTCCCTCCACCCGGAGATTTGCGTGTACCCGAGAAACTATCTCAGAATTAGCAAATCCCGAAACATCTATATCCGGAGGCACTAAGTCATTTGGCTTGCCGATGTGAATCACAGACAGATTGTGAGGCAATTCCACCGGGGTATTTGTCTGAACGTGTATCAGACGCGCCGACTGCTGTTGCAGTTGAGTTTTAGCGACACCCGCTGGCTGTGGGTCGGGAACCGGGGGAGAGGTAGTTACTGCTGCCATTGATTCTGTTGTAACAGGAACCGAGGGCAGCGGCGGCGGCTCGGGAATCGCACTCATGCTGGCGGGAGTTTTTTCCAAGTTCGGCCCCTGATGCGGGGTAACTAGAGGTTCCATTGCCATCAGGGGTTCGGTTGGCGCTAAGTCCGGCACCCGTGGCGATACCACTGTCGGGCCCACAGGCGAGGCGGACGGTACTGTCACCTCAACTTCTGGAACTGTGGAACCCGGACGCAAGTTAAAGCCGCACTGACCGCAAAATGCTGCATCTGTCTGAACCGCTGCACCGCAGTTCGAGCAACTTGCGGTAACGGGTAAAGGCGTGTAGCAAGCCTCGCACTGGCTGGCCCCGTCGGGGTTCTGGTGATTGCAATTGGGACAGACAATCATCGATTTCTCCTTGAAGAAGGCCAGATTTTCAAATCAGCCTCATAAAAATAGTCGTGTATATGGTCAAATTTTAACTTTAACCGCCACAATTCTTATATTGCTTCGCTAATACTAGCAACTGAGTTCACGCCGTGACATTCGGAGTGAAGGGAAAGATTGAGTTAGTGATACTGCTGACTGTGCTGGCAGCGCAGGCTCTCTCAGCTATTTTACTGCAACGCCGGAGGCCGCATCGAGCAGCCACCAAAGTTCGCCCTCTGGTTGAACGAGTCTGGCTGGATAGGTCGTGGAGTCGGCTGCGGGGGCAAAAATTTGAGCGAGGGCGGGTTGTTTGCTGGCTCCTGCGACTATGAAGATGACGCACCGGGCGCGGTTGATTAAGGGGACTGTAAAGGTGATGCGGGGTTGACCGTCTTTGTTGCCGACTGTTACTAGGGCATCGCGGACTTGCAAGGCTGCTGTCCCGGGAAATAGAGAGGCTGTGTGGGCGTCGTCTCCTATGCCCAATAGGATGATGTCGAAAGCGGGAAATTCGCCGTCGGATACTTTGAAGAACTGCTGCAATTCGGTTTCGTGCGTCCTACAGTCGGCTGCGGGGTCGCCTGCGCCTGTGGGCATGGGGTGGATGTTGCTGGCGGGGATGTTTACTCGATCGAGCCACGCGAGGCGCGCCATTTTTTGATTGCTGTCCGGGTGTTCTGGGGCCACGTAGCGTTCGTCGCCCCAGAAAACGTGAATTTTCTCCCAAGGCAGGTCTTGGGTACAGAGCGCTCTGTAGAGCGGTTCTGGTGTGCTTCCGCCCGCCAAGGCGATCGTACAAATTCCGCGTTCTGCTATGGCTGCTGCGATTTTGGACAGAACAATCGCGAGCGAGCGCTCTATGAGTTCTTCGCGATTTGCTAATACTTCTACTACTTTTTGCATTAATTTCCTCTTAACTTTCCTCTTCGTGTCGATCTCAGCAATTGCCAATTTTGCCTTGACATTTTGCTTTGAGGTCGATCGGCCCACAGGTCTAGAAGGCTCTACACCGCGTCAAGTCGGATTTTATCATTCTTAGCCCGCTTTATTTTAGTTGGCAAGACTTATTTCTCCCAGTGCTTTATGGATCTTCACTTGTTGCATACATTTGTAGCAACCGCGCCCGACGGTTAGGACGTTCTCGCATTGCACTTTCCATAAGCTCTTATATTGCAACTTCCGACTTCCTTCTTGCTTATTCCTGATGACTGATGACCAATGACTAATGACTAATGACTGAGGACTGAGGACTGAGGACTGATGACCAATGACCAATGACCAATGACTGATGACTGATGACCAATGACTGATGACCAATGACTGATGACTAATGACTGATGACCAATGACTGAGGACTTCCATATCTGATATATCTTTCGCAACTTTCAATCACTTGCCCGATCGCACTTACCCCAAGACAGCAAAAATCATCAAGATTGATGTGGTAGACTAGGAAAAATAGTTTTAAGTCCCCACAGGATGGAAGCAAAACTATGTCAAAGTTTAAGCGATTCCCTACATCTGTCCGCTATCTAATAGCGCGGTTGCGCCACTGGACGCAACCTGCGGTTTGGGCTCCGCTAGCCGTGCTGTGTGCGGGGGGGTTATTTATCTGGGAGGTGTCCGTACATCCAGAAAGGTTGAGCATAGATGGCGAAGAAGCAGCCTCAAACACTCCAGCTTCGCTCCCCGGGATGTCTGCTGAAGATACTGCCATTGCTGCTGAAATCGACAGCTTGCCGGTGCTAGTCAATCAGTTCAATCAGTCTAATTCTCAACTGAACTTGTTAAATTCACCAGCAGTCAAAAGCAAAGGTTTATTCGACGAAATTCGCGATCGCGAATTGGAAACTCCCCGGCAATCTTCAGCGCCCAAGCAGGTGGCAAGCAGCAGATTTTTGCCCGTGCCAAATTTAGCAAATCCTGCGGTTTCGACAGTCAATAACAACCCACAAAGTTCCAGCTTGCCAAGTTCAAACGCGACATCAGATTTGAGTTTATCAGGCAGTGGGCTGCCAATTTCCGGGATAAAAACGATCGAGCCTGACTCTGGGGGTACAGCGACAGCCACTTTATCGCAGCCGTCGAGCGGTGCTAATTCAGGCAAACAAAACGACAATCCTCTAGCTTTGAGTCCGCTGCAAGCCGCTATGAAAAAATACGTCGCCGCTAACACTTCGGCAACGGCGGCGGCTCTCAAAAGTGCAAACTCGGCTAAATTGCTCGATCGACCGGCTTCCTTCGGGCTTCCGACAAATCCGGCCAATTTGCTGCCAACGCCCGCTACAGCTCAAGGGAGAGCAAATCCTGTGAATGTTCCCGCGACACTCTCGCCACTTCCGGCTCCTACCAATACAATTATTAGCGACTCTCAACAATTCTTAAACCCAGCAGCTACAGCCCCTGAATCATTTGCCGGGTTAAATTCCAGAGTACCGAGCCTCCCGGAAATTAATGCAAGCCCTGCAACTGTGGCTTTGCCAAAAAATCCCTACCAAACTAATTTATCCGGCCCGGGTTTCGCACCGGAAGCTGAATCACGGACACTTCCAGTCGCCACACCTTCGCCAATACCGCTAGTACCCAATGTCGGGCAGTCCCCTGGGACGAGTGCCCTTGGGGGAAGCAAGATAATTAGCCCTGAATTCTCTCCCAATTCAGCGAATTCTCAATTTCAACAACCTCAACCGAGCCAGCTTAACTTGCCGGGCCAGCCTAACTTTGGAGTTGTTCCCCAAAACACCAATCAGGGCGGTTCGCCAATTCAACCGCAACCTTTTTCTACACCCCGCTCGCTGACTCCGGGACGCTACATTGGCGGCGGCGAAATCAATACTTTTGCTAATCCTTAAATGAAGGAAGTTCGGCTTCCCTCGCCATGTACGGGATGCAAACTGATGCAAACGGAAATCGACAGGCTACACCTTCTCCTTTAGCACTCAACCAAATGGATACCGATACTTTTTTGCTAACATTTGCTAACAAACAAATAAGTTGAGGTTATTTTTCAACCAAGGCGTATCAACCAATGCCCGCAGGAAAATCCCGCGAGCACCATTTAGATCCCTGTTCATGCAACGTCCATCCTTGCCTTTGATGACACGGGAACCACCAATCTTCTTAATCTCCCCAGTCCAAGAAACTGTCTTTGATGTGTAAGCTTCATTGATATCGGTCAGGGCTACCTTGCCTGACTCCCAAGCTTTCCATTCGAGGTGTTTCTTGAACTGATAATGAGACAGAGTAAGCATCTGACGCACAGTTTTAGAGCGGAGCTTGCGACGTGATTTGCTGACCATCTTGGAAGATTCAAACGACGGCAATAAAATCACGTCAAAGTTATCAACCAAGAATTTAGCAGTCTTGTGATGCAGCTCTTTAACCATGTGTTGAATTCGAGATTTCAACCTGTCAGCAGCTTTTTTAAATCTTTTCTTTCGTGCGCTAGGGGCTTTACTCATTTTTGAAATCAGCTTATCTAGCTTGAAGCACAGTTTTTGGATTTGAAGATTGGAATCATTGCCGAGATATCCGTAAGAATTCTCGGAAATAAAAGTCATGAACGTGCGAACACCTGGATCTAAGGCAACCACGCGACCTTGGTTGTCGGCCTGACGCGGCTGCACTTCTTCAGCGACGATAAGGTTAGGACTTACGCATTGACAAATCAGCCCAAATATGCGTCAATTGCTAAAATTACGGGATTTTTTTGTCAGAGCCAGT
>NZ_JAUBVK010000040.1:37684-57474 GCF_036705795.1 Microcoleus sp. ARI1-B5 | reverse complement strand
CGCTGCTGTGACAACAGGCGTGACAACAGGTGCAGGTGTCGGCGCTGCTGTGACAACAGGCGTGACAACAGGTGCAGGTGTCGGCGCTGCTGTGACAACAGGCGTGACAACAGGTGCAGGTGTCGGCGCTGCTGTGACAACAGGCGTGACAACAGGTGCAGCCGTCGCTTCAGGTGTCGGCGTTGCTGTGACAACAGGCGTGACAACAGGTGCAGGTGTCGGTGCTGCTGTGACAACAGGTGCAGGTGTCGGTGCAGGTGTCGGCGTTGCTGTGACAACAGGTGCAGGTGTCGGTGCAGGTGTCGGCGCTGCTGTGACAACAGGTGCAGCCGTCGGTGCAGGTGTCGCCGTCGGTGCAATATCGACTGTAAATGTTCCCAAATTGCCAGCTACACCAAAATTACCAACAGTGTCGCTGACCTGCTGAGGTTGTAGCTGTACTGTGTAAGTGCCATTATCTGCGGTATCCCAGGTGCCGTCGGGGGGAACGAACGAGTAGCTGGCTGTGCGGGGAGTGCCGTTACCTACGGGTGTAAAACTTACCAGAGTTGCCTGTTGGGTTTTGCCATCCGGGCCAGTGACCAAGATATTCTTACTATCTAAGGTACTGACATTAAGGGCTGTATTATCGGTATAGGTGACAGTGAAGTTGTAAGTATTTCCACCTGCTGCGTTGATGTTACTTAAGCTGGTAGCGGCGGTGGGCGCAGTGAAGTCGGCACTCCAGATATCGCTAGCATTTGTGTTGAGAGCGTTGCCGGCTTGGTCTGCAATACCAGAACCAGCAGCAGTCAGAGACAGTTGGTAATTGCCGTCGCCACCGGTCAATCCCGTCAAGTTGTCTAAAGTCCAATTAGTATTGTCGCTGCTGTTTAGGGTAGCACCTGTGAGAGGAACAACTACTCCATTGTTAGTGAGAGTGAGATCGGCTGTATTAAAGTTAGTTACAGGTTCGCTGAAAGTAATGGGAATTGTGGTAACACTGCTGTTGCGCGGATCGGGAGCCACTGGGGCAAAGCTGACTGTGGGGGGAGTTTTATCAATAGTATAAGTTGGCCCCATAAAGTTGCCGTTGCCTTGACCTACGTCACCTAAGGGTACAAGTAGGGAATTGTTAATCGAGTCATTATCGACGAGATTTAATCCGACGGTGCCAGATCCTTTGCCAGTGTTAACACTCACATTGTAGGTTTGACCGCTACCTGTAACTGCTGCGATACTTGCACCGGTTACTGCGGTCGAGTTCAGGGTAAAGTCTGCGATATCTACTCCGGTAACACTTTGATTAAAAGTGACGGTGTAGTTGACAGTATCTGCCTTAGCGGGGTTGGCGTCAGCAAGCTGAATGCCATCAACGGTCGGGGTGTTGCCTGTAAAACTCATAATTTTTGTTAGGTGTTTTACCGCTTACTTTATCACGGTTAACGCTGTTTGAAAAAAGGACTGGCACGACCTCATTTTTGCGCTCCCCACAATTAAAAAAATAGGTTGAGTATTGCGCTGCCATTGTTTAGTTGAATTCTCAGCCATCTGAGGTTAAATTATCAGTCACATTGGGCGTTTCACAAGTTAAATATCCTTATTTACGGCTCAAAATGAGGGAATGCGAGCATTATTATTGAGCCGTAAGTCAATATGTCCAGAGGCTTTGCCGATCGCACTCCCGCAAACTAATTGCGATCGCACCCCAATAAAATTTATCGGTACATCGAGACAATTTCTCAGTATCTGGGAGAATTCTGAGAATATAGTGATATCCCTCTAGTTCAGTCAGGTAAAAATGAGTATTACACCCAATTTCAGATGGTTTTCGTCAGTGGCGAGTGTTTGTAGCGCGATCGCGATCGGTACTTTGAGCGGCGTGACATCCCCTGCAAAAGCTGCAGAAACGGTTGTTGTCCGCAAAGGTATTTTAGAATCATCAATCTCGGTTGCAGATTTGCGCGAACTCGCAAAAACCGGAAAAGTCCCCGCCAAACTGCAAGCTTACGCCAATCTGCTGTCTGACGCACAGCGCAGTCAAATTTTGGGAGCGCTCAAAGCCAAAATTCCCCTCAATGTAGTCGGCTTGAGCAACTTGCTAAATACGCGCATCGGGACTGCGATCCTGACGGATTTGACTACAGTCATACCCAGGCGCGACGGTGCGGGTGTGGAAGCGCTGCGAGCGGCTCTGGTGCTGGGGGCGAACGCGCCTGAAGGCTTATCTGTATTGAGTTTCATTGAATCTTATCCGAGTTCGCGGGTAGTGGTGGATCTCGATCGAGCTTTCGCAGTTTTAAGCAATTTGAACGCAGGTTTTTGGCAAACTCAGAGGTTTATGGCGGCGATCGCACCTCAGTTAGCGGCGGTTAAACCCGCGTTTAACCAGCCTTTCGACCCCACACAGCCCGGGCCGAATTCGGTGCGGGTACTAAAGCTAGATTTGAACGACAGCGCCCGCAATCGACCTATTCCGGTTGATGTCTACTGGTCGAGAGCAGCGACGGCCGACAAACCGACGATCGTGTTTTCTCACGGTTTGGGATCGGTACGCACGGATTTGCGCTACTTAGCGGAGCATTTGGCGTCTTACGGCTATGTGGTAGCTGCTTTAGAACATCCCGGAAGCAACGAAACGAATACCAATGCTGCGATCGCGGGTAAGTCTAGGTTATTAGCCTCTCAAGAGTTTTTAGACCGTCCCAAAGATATCAGTTTTGTGCTCGACGAACTGGCCAAATTGAACCAAACTGATGATAACTTGCAGGGGAAAATTGCGATCGAGCGATCGATGATAATTGGCTATTCCTTCGGCGGCGCCACAGCCTTGTCCGTAGCCGGCGCCGAACTGCAATTGAGCGGGCTCAAACAGCGGTGTCAGGGCGATTTGATTGGGTTCAGCTTGGGCGAAGGGATTCAGTGCGCGGCGGCCGGATTGCCCGCAGAACGGTATCAATTGCGAGATGCCAGGATAAAAAGGGCGATCGTCATGAATCCCACAACATCATTACTATTCGGAGAAACAGGTTTAAGTGCAATTCAAATTCCCACATTAATAGTAGCATCTTCCGCCGACAAAACAACACCCGCCTTAGTCGAACAAATTGCCGGCTTCCCCAAAATTCCTGCTCCCAAATGGCTAGTCGGCTTTGTAGGAGGAACCCACTTAAGCGTCAAAGATCCGAGTACAACCTTAGACCAAATTAGCAGACCGAGCACAGTAATTACCGGCGATGAAGTTGTCGGCGACCAAGCCGTTAGCATACGCAATTATATTAAAGCTGTAAGTCTGGCAACGGCCGCTCAACTAACGGCAGAAGCTGACAAATATGCAGTATTTCTCACCCCAGAATACGCGCAATTTGCTTCGACAAATGCAATTCCGGTGCGGCTGGCAACAGAAATTTCCCCGGAAACTAATGCAGTCGTGCAAACTTTTATTCAGCAGAGTCATTAGTCATTAGTCATTAGTCATTAGTCATTAGTCATTAGTCATTCTGCTTGGAGGAGGAAGAAAGCTCTCAATCTTGTCCCCCCCCTCCCACCAGGGGGGTTAGGGGGGATCGGAATATGTGCATCCTCACCCAAAATAATGGTATTGGTAGTGAGGACTTTAGTCCTCTTCTTTCATCAGAGGACTAAAGTCCTCACTACCAACCTATTTTATAGTTGTAGTTCGAGCGGACACCATATTGCGACTTAGCAGCCTTTCCTGTTGTATGGGCGCCCGCTTCGCCCAGCGGTCTATTTTTCTTGAGCAGTTGGTGATATATTTTGTCCGTGTGAGGGCAAAATATACACAAGCACTTTCACCCACTCAACTCCCAAACTGCCATGCCTAAAAAAAATCTTATCCCGCTGTTGGTTCTGTTTATAATCCTGTTTACCATTTACGGTGACAGTTTAACTTTTCTCCCCAAACCTGTAAGAGATACCAGCTTGGCCAGTAGAAAGTTCTTCGTCGGGTTGTGGCCGTCATGGGTGAAGCCGAAAGAGGTAAATAAGCAAAGGGATAAGGAGATTGAGGACTTGCAAAAAAAACCCTAGTCCCCGTTGACAGTGGACAGTTGACAATTGACCGAAGAGAAATGGAAGTCGGAAGAAGAAGGAAGAACCAATTGACCGATTTTTGTCTGTTCGGTGGGTGTTGGGTTTATTTCTGCTGCTTGTCAGGTGCGTCGCTGCGAGATTCTCTGTCTTATTTAGAGATTTTCTTTCTTCGACACACCCTACGACTACTTTAGACAATTAGTATGAGATTGGCAATTTTAGATCTTAGATAGAACGAAAAATCTCAAATCTCAAATCTCAAATCTAAAATCGATTAACCCTGCTTTTTCAACCAGCTAAACATGGCGCGCAAATCTTTGCCGACTTCTTCAATCGGATGTTCTGCTTCCTGACGGCGCATCGAAGTAAAGCCCGGTTTGCCGGCTTGGTTTTCCAGAACGAATTCGCGCGCAAATTGGCCGGATTGAATTTCGCTCAGAATTTTACGCATTTCGGCGCGGGTGTCATCGGTGACGATGCGGGGGCCGCGAGTTAAATCGCCGTATTCTGCGGTATTGGAGATGCTGTCGCGCATTTTGGCGAGGCCTCCTTCTACTACTAAGTCAACGATAAGTTTAACTTCGTGCAAACATTCAAAATAAGCTAATTCCGGTTGATATCCAGCGTTAACTAAGGTTTCAAATCCAGCTTTAATTAAGGCGCTCAAACCGCCGCACAAAACTACTTGTTCGCCAAAAAGGTCGGTTTCTGTTTCTTCGCGGAAACTGGTTTCGAGGATGCCGGCTCTGGTGCCGCCGATACCTTTAGCATAGGCCATTGCCCGATCGCGCGCTTGGCCGGAAGCATCCTGATATACTGCAAACAAACTCGGAACACCTTCGCCTTGTTCGTAAGTCCGGCGCACCAAGTGTCCGGGGCCTTTGGGCGCTACCATTACTACGTCTACGTCGGCTGGGGGGACAACTTGGCCGAAGTGAATGTTAAAACCGTGAGCAAATGCTAAAACATTTCCTGCTGAAAGGTTAGGTTCGATTTGTTCTTTGTAAATAGTTTTTTGAACTTCATCGGGTAATAAAATCATGATGAAGTCAGCGGCAGCGGCTGCTTTGTCTACCGGGTGAACAGTTAAACCCGCGTCGGTTGCTTTGGCGGCAGATTTGCTACCGGGATACAAACCGACAATGACATTCATGCCGCTGTCTTTGAGGTTGAGGGCGTGGGCGTGTCCTTGGGAACCGTAGCCGATGATAGCAATCGTTTTGTTGGCTAAGAGGTCTAGGTTGGCGTCGGTGTCGTAATACATACGGGCCATAGTGCTTGTCTCCTGAGATGCAAATGGGGTAATTGACTGCAAAACTCTCATTTTATCAAAGTGGGGTGCTTTTTTTACGGAATTTTACAGATTAAGATTTTATTGGAGGAAAATAAAGGGCGATTCCCTACGGGATAGCTGCGCCGCGCGTACTGAATTTAGCAGGTTTTGCTGCAAGTCAAATATAATTGTCAATAGCGTGCTGTGCTGTTGGAAAAACGCAACTAACTAACTTTTTCAAAATGAAAATAAAAGCAATACATCATTTAGCGATTATTTGCTCGGATTACGAAGCATCGAAAAAGTTTTATGTAGAAGTATTGGGATGTTCCATTATCAAAGAAACTTTCCGAAGCGAGAGGAATTCTTACAAACTAGATTTGCAAGTCGGAAACGGCCGCGCGATGATTGAGCTTTTCTCATTCCCCCATCCTCCCAAAAGAGTTAACAATCCTGAAGCTTGCGGCTTGAGACATTTAGCTTTTGCAGTTGAGGACATAGAAGCATCAGTTGCTTACTTAAAATCCCAACAAGTAGAAGTAGAACAAATTCGCCTTGACGAGATTACAGAAAAACGGTTTACATTTTTCAGAGATCCCGATAATTTACCCTTAGAAATCTATGAAATTTAAGAGTCTCCAGATTTAGTAAAGTTGCTATTAAGTCAATCGGTGTGCAATGCACACCCGACAAACTGCATCATTCCCTCCCAATCTAAAATCTAAAATCTAAAATCTAAAATAGTCTAATGGACAGACTCATCAGAAATACAATCACGATCGGATTTCCGGCTTTAATCCTATTTATCGCCATCGGAGCTACGGGTAAAACAGGTGACGCCGCCGCTTGGTCGGGTTTGCTCAAAGTCAGCGCTTCTTTGAGTATGCCGATCAGTTTAGGTGTGTTGGTATTTTTAGGATTTATTGCCAATTATTTTAGTTATTTTGTGGTAGATAACTTGCTGGTGAGATTTTATCAAAAGCGGCGAGAGTTGGAACAGCCAGAACAACTGGTAATAGAAATTGATAAATTACCGATTACTAACGACCTCAAAATCAAGCTCAAATGGGCGGTGCTGCACAGCAGCACTCACAAAATCATTAGTTTGAAGCACGTAATTTTAAAATGGTTTATTATCGCAGCCACTGTAAATGCACTATTTTCACTTGCCGGTTATTTGGGGCAAATCAACATATTTCTTGAATTGAGTTCTCATTTTAAACTACAATATCTGCTAGTTGGTTTCTCGACTTTGATATTCTTCGCTCTGGCGCGCTCAAAAAAAATATGGTTGCTGGTGAGCGCATTTTGCATTATAATTAACTTGGCAGAAATTGTTCCTTGGTATTTTCCAGCGCCAGCATTGGCAGGATCGGCTCCCGGACAACATTTGCGGATTTTGCATTCAAATGTTTTAAGGAGCAATCGGCGATATGCTGAGGTGATATCGCTGGTGAAAGCAGAACAACCCGATATCGCGGTGTTTGTAGAAGTCAACACAGCTTGGGCTCGTGAGTTAGCGGTTTTAAGCGAGATATTTCCTTACTCTTCTCGGCAGCAAGAATCGGAGGCATTTGGCAGTGCTATTTACAGCAAGCTGCCTTTAAAAAATCCCTCGGTTAAAGCTTTTTCTAACAAAAGAAAGAGTCTGTTATCGGATGTTGAATTTCAAGGTAAAACTATTTCTTTGATTCTGGTTCATCCGACTGTGCCGGTCAAACAGCAGAGTTTTATCGATCGCAACCAACAGCTAGCAGGCATCGGCGAGTATGCAGCCCAAGTCAAAAATCCGCTGGTTGTGGTGGGGGATTTCAATACCACAATGTGGTCGCCGTTCTACAAAAATATGGTAAAAACGGGAAAACTGCGCAATGCGCGATCGGGCTTTGGGATTTTACCGACTTGGCCGACTTTTATGCCGCTGGCTTATATTCCGATCGATCATTTCCTAGTCAGCAAAGAAATTGGTGTTTTAAAGATTCATACAGGCCCAAACGTCGGTTCGGATCATTTGCCGTTAATTACAGATTTGGCCATTTGAAGCGAGAAGGGGATATGCGACCTTTAAATTATTGCTTCACAGTAAGTAGACGATCGGAAAAATGCGCCTAGCTACTTAATTTTTTACCGCTAGACTCCGCTGGTGCGATCGCAAATCCCAAATGTTTCGCACACCCTAGCATCTCAAAAACAACAAGATCAGTACCTCTTTGGAAAGATGCAATCGCCCTGTCTCCTCCCTAAGATGGTAAAAATTGAAAGTTTAGATTCCACAGATTTTCTGGTAGAGAGTTAAACAGGAGTTTCGAGGTTATGAACAGTTCGTTAACCCGGCCCTTGGCTGTCGTGACGGGTGCCTCTAACGGCATCGGTTACGAACTCGCCAAACAGTTCGCTCAACACAATTTCGATCTCCTAGTCACAGCCACCGGCCCGAGCATCAACGAAGCCGCTCAAGCCTTTGAAGGGCTGGGCGCGCAGGTGGAGACGGTGGAGGCAGATCTTGCTACCTACGAAGGTGTAGAGACTCTCTACAACAAGATTAAGGCGACTGGCCGATCGGTAGATGCGATCGCGATTAACGCAGGTGTCGGTGTCGGCGGCGACTTTGCCCGCGAAACCGACCTCAAGGACGAACTGAATCTCATCAACCTAAACGTCGTATCCTCGGTGCATCTTGCCAAACGGGTAGTGAAGGATATGGTCGATCGCGGCCAGGGACGGATTCTCTTCACTTCGTCGATTGCAGCCTTGATGCCGGGGACGTTTGAGGCAGTCTACGCAGCATCAAAGGCATTTATACACTCGTTCTCCGAGGCGCTGCGCAACGAGTTGAAAGACACGGGCGTCACCGTCACCGCGCTGATGCCGGGGCCCACCGATACCAACTTCTTCCACCGGGCCGGAATGGACGACACCAAGGTCGGCGCGGACAAGAAAGATGACCCGGCCCAAGTTGCCAAGCAGGGTTTTGAGGCTTTGATGGCAGGTAAAGACCACATTATTGCAGGTTCTCTCAAAACCAAGATTATGGGCACCGCCAGCAAAATTTTGCCTGATACTGTCAATGCCGAAGGGCACCGCCAACTTACTGAACCGGGTTCGGCTCACAAATAGATATTTCGTGCGATCGTCCTGGGGGAATGAGAGAGGACTAAAGTCCTTACTACGAACCTATTTGTTAGCTTGTGCGATCGTCCTGGGGAATGAGAGAGGACTAAAGTCCTTACTACGAACCTATTTCTTCGCTGGTGCGATCGTCCTCAAGTTTTTAAGAGGACTAAAGTCCTTACTACGAACCTATTTTGTGGCGGGTAGTTGAGAAGAGATCGGCTGACTGATTTGTAAATACAACAAGACAATCTTACAACTTAAGGAATTTATGACTGACCAAACTCCCATCAACGAACAAAGCAAACAAAACGATCTCGATCCAGCCCGTAAAGAAGCAGGCGAAAATCTGACCACAAATCAAGGTGTTGGTGTCACAAACACCAATGATTCCGTACACGCTGGTTCGCGCGGCCCGACTCTCCTAGAAGACTTTCACCTGCGCGAAAAAATGGCGCACTTCGATCGCGAACGCATTCCCGAACGAGTGGTTCACGCGCGCGGAACGGGGGCGCACGGCTATTTTCAACCCTATGAATCGCTGGCCGAATTAACTAAAGCAAAATTCCTGCAAGATCCAGCGGTAAAAACTCCCGTATTTGTGCGATTTTCGACCGTGACAGGGTTTCGCGGTTCTGCCGATACAGTACGCGACGTGCGCGGCTTTTCCGTTAAGTTCTATACCGAAGAAGGTAACTATGACTTAGTAGGAAATAATATTCCGGTCTTCTTTATTCAAGACGGAATTAAGTTTCCCGATTTGGTTCATGCGATCAAGCCGGAACCGCACAATGAAATGCCCCAAGCTGCGGCCGCCCACGACAACTTTTGGGATTTTATTTCATTGATGCCAGAGTCGATGCACATGATTATGTGGGTACTGAGCGATCGCGCTGTACCGAGAAGCTTCCGCATGATGGAAGGCTTTGGCGTGCATACCTTCCGCTTTGTCAACGAGACCGGCAAATCTCGCTTTGTCAAGTTCCACTGGAAGCCGCTTTTGGGCGTGCATTCCCTGGTGTGGGATGAAGCACAAAAACTCGCCGGCAAAGATCCAGACTTTACTCGCCGCGATTTGTGGGATGCGATCGAAATGGGCGATTACCCAGAGTTTGAATTGGGCGTGCAGATTGTTGAGGAAGAAGACGAATTTAAATTCGACTTTGACTTGCTAGATGCTACTAAGCTGATTCCAGAAGAACTTGTTCCTGTTCGGGCGATCGGCAAAATGGTACTCAATCGCAATCCCGACAACTTCTTCGCAGAAACCGAGCAAGTTGCCTTCCAACCGAGCAACGTTGTTTCTGGTATTGACTTTACCAACGATCCGCTGTTGCAGAGCCGATTGTTTTCCTATCCCGACACGCAAATGCACCGTTTGGGAAGTGCAAACTTTACGGAATTGCCGATCAACCGTCCCGTGTGTCCGGTGCACAACAATCAGCGCGACGGCTTCATGCAATCGAACATCTACACCTCGAAAGTGAACTATTCTCCCAACTCATTGGGCGGCGGTTGTCCGATGATGTCGCCGGAAACAATGGGTGGATTCGTGCACTATGCAGAACGAGTGGAAGGCCACAAAATTCGCGAACGAAGCAACAGTTTTCAAGATTATTTCAGTCAAGCAACGCTGTTTCTCAACAGTATGTCTGAAATAGAAAGAGAGCATATTGTGAAAGCTGCTCACTTTGAATTAGGAAAAGTTCAAAGTAAGGAAGTGAAAGAGCGAGTTCTGGGATTGTTCAACCACATCGATCACGAATTTGCCAAGCAAGTTGCAGCCGGATTGGGATTACCGGAACCGGAAAAAGAAGTGATTCCCAATCACGGGAAAAGTTCAGCGGCACTCAGCATCGAAAAGATGCCGAAGAACTCGATTAAATCCCGTCAAGTCGCAATTTTAGCAGCCGATGGCGTTAATGGCGACGAGTTGATGGCGGTCAAGGAAGCGCTAGCCGCATCTGGTGCCCGCGCCAAAATTGTCTCGAAGCACGGCGGCAAAGTTAAGACGGCCAACGGTCAAGAAATTGATGCAGAAATGACATTTTTGACTGGTGCTTCGGTGATGTTTGATGCGATTTACGTTCCCGGCGGCAAGCAAAGCATTAACACTTTGAAACAAGAAGGAACTGCGGTTAATTTTGTCACTGAAGCGTTTAAGCACTGCAAGGCGATCGCTGCTTCGGGTGAAGGGATCGAGCTGTTCGAGGGTGCAAATTTAAAGGGAGTTAATCTCTCGGTAAATGGCAAGGTGGCAGCCGATCGAGGCGTGGTGATTTGTCCTAGCGGTGGCGATTTAGCGCAGTTTTCTCAGGCTTTCATCGATGCGATTATGCAGCACCGTCACTGGATGCGCACTGAGAAGGAAATGGTTCCGGCGTAAGGAATCATTTCCTAAGCGAACGACCATAATTAATAAGATTGGTTCGCTGGTTCGGAATGCAAGTCCTTTGATTGAGGCGGACTAAAGTCCTCACTACGAACCTTCTTGATTATGGTAATTGACGGGACATAAGATAAAAAACCGGGTTTTTTGTATTGATCGGTAGCTAATTTATTGCAGCAAATTTATGCAAATTCATCATCTAAATTGCGGCTGTATGTGCCCGATTGGCGGGGCGCTGTTCGATGGCTTCAGTCGCGGCTTGACGGCTCACCTCGTTTGTCACTGTCTGCTGGTTGAAACGAATCAAGGGCTGGTTCTGATTGATACAGGCTTTGGACTGCGGGATATTGAGTCGCCTTACTCCCGCCTCAGCCCGTTTTTTGTGCACTTTAATAATATCCAGTTCGATCGCAAGTACACGGCGATCGCTCAAATCGAGCAGCTCGGATTTTCGGCCAGCGACGTGCGCCATATTGTGCTCACCCACCTCGATTTCGACCATGCCGGCGGTTTGGAGGACTTCCCTGAAGCAACGGTACACGTGATGCAGGCAGAAATCGATGCCGCGCGCGATCGCCACGGTTTCATCACCAGACGGCGCTACCGCCCGGGACAGTGGGATGAAGTCAAACACTGGAAATACTATGCGGCGGGCGGCGAACCTTGGTTCGGTTTTGCAGCAGTCCGCGACCTCGACGGGTTGCCGCCGGAGATTCTGCTGATTCCGCTGGTCGGTCACACGCGGGGTCATGCGGGTGTCGCCATTAATACACCGGAGGGCTGGTTGCTGCACGCTGGGGATGCCTATTTCTACAGAGACGAGATGGGCTCCGAACAGCGGCGCTGCACCCCAGGCTTGCGCGCCTATCAGTGGATGATGGAGGTCGATCGCAAGGCGAGGCTGCTCAATCAAGACCGGCTGCGCTCATTGTCGATCGATCGCACTAAAGATGTGACTCTGTTTTGCAGTCACGATGCTGTGGAGTTGCAAGCCTTGGCTGCTAAGTCTAGCAGTTCTCAAAATCAGCAGCAATTGCATGAATCTTCGATCGAGAGGTCAACCGCAGATACAAGGCGGATAAACACAGATTAACGCAGATGCTTTTTTAGATAATTTACGCATGAATGCCAGAAGTTTATTTGAGAGAACTTTTGGTATTTGTTTCTCTAATCGTGCGATCGAGTCCTAATATTTTTAAACAAGGAGACATTATTTGTGGGTATCAGCAGGCGCGATTTATTAAAAGTAACTTCTGCTTCGGGTTTAGTTGCAGCAGGATTGGCAGCTTCTGAAGGATTTTTGAAACCGGTGTTAGCTGAAACTGAAGTTGCTCAAGCTCAGACTGCGAGCGGCTCCATGAGTTACAGGACATTGGGACGCACGGGAGAGCGAGTGTCTGCAATTGGCTTGGGCGGACACCATATCGGGCGGCTTCGAGAGGAGCAAGAAAGTATTAAGCTGATTCGCAGTGCGATCGACCGCGGCATCAATTTTATGGATAATTCTTGGGATTATCACAACGGCCGCAGCCACCGATGGATGGGCCAAGCGCTCAAAAACGGCTACCGGGAAAAGGTTTTTCTGATGACGAAACTCGACGGCCGCACCAAGGGATCTGCGATGATGCAGATTGACGAGTCGCTGAAGGCATTGCAGACGGATCGCATCGATTTGATGCAGCATCACGAAGTGATTCGGATGGAAGATCCCGATCGCATTTTTGCCCCGGGCGGAGCAATGGAAGCTGTGCTGGAAGCCCAGAAGGCCGGCAAGATTCGCTACATTGGGTTTACTGGACACAAAGATCCTTTGGTACACCTGCGAATGCTGGAACTTGCCGCTCAAAACAATTTCCGTTTCGACGCGGTACAGATGCCGCTCAACGTGATGGACGGCCATTTCAGAAGTTTTGAGAAACAAGTGCTGCCGGTGCTGGTGCAGAACCAAATAGGCGTCTTGGGGATGAAATCTATGGGGGATTCCTACGTTCTCAGAAGCAATACTGTTACGCCGATCGAATGTTTGCACTATGCGATGAATCTGCCGACTTCAGTTGTGATTACTGGCATTGATACCATGCAGCTATTGGATCAAGCCTTTGAGGCCGCCCGCACGTTTAAGCCGATGGATGCGGCACAAGTGGCGGCGATGCTCGATCGCACTCGCTCTGCGGCGGCAAAAGGTCAATACGAATTGTATAAAACTACGAACCAATTTGACAGTACCGCCATGAACCCATCGTGGCTGGGATAAGCGCCTAATATCATTCCCGCTCGAACCACGCTACTAAATAGGTTTGATCGTTGAAACTGAGCGTCCGCATCTATGAAGGACTTAAGTCCGCACGTGCGTTCCGTTTTTTTATGGTAATCGACCGGACATGATATCAATTCCCAAGCACATCTAGACTGCAATTAAATTTACACACAAGCACAATCTGCCTTGGGGCGAAAAAGCGATGACTGTTTACATCGGCACTTCAGGTTGGAGTTACGAACACTGGGAAGGTGTACTTTATCCCCACCACCTAGCGTCACACTCCCGGCTCGACTACTATATCCAGCAATATAAAACAGTCGAAGTTAACAGCACCTACTATCGCTGGCCACAAGAGGCTGCCTTCACTAACTGGCGGCAGCGCCTCCCCCAAGGATTTCTCATGACTGTAAAAGCGCCGCGCGGTTTAACGCACTCCAAGCGTCTTTACTCGCCGGAGAAATGGCTGGCACGGATCGGGGAGGGAGTCAAATGCTTGGGCGATCGGCTCGGTATTCTGCTCGTCCAGCTTTCTCCCCAGTTCGCCTGCGACTGTGCGCGCCTAACGTACTTTCTAGAACAGGTGCCGCCCTGGCTCAAAGTAGCTGTCGAATTCCGGCACCCAAGCTGGCACGTAGAAGAGGTATTTTCGCTGCTGGAACGCGAAGGAGCCGCCTACTGCGTGATGAGCGGGGCGCACCTCCCCTGCATCCTTCGCGCAACGGCGTCCTTCGTGTATGTACGCCTCCACGGCCCTGACACCAACTACCTCTACGGCGGCTCCTACTCGGATGACGATTTGCATTGGTGGGCCGATCGCATCTGGGAGTGGGAAACCAGCGGGCGAAGCGTGTTCGTCTACTTCAACAACGACGGAGCCGGAAACGCTGTTCGGAACGCTTCTAGGCTAAAAACCTTTGTCGAGAACGGTACTTAATAACAGCCTCTGATTGAAAGCGTCCCCATTCTTTTAGGCGCATTAAAAAATGTTTGGCAGTTTCCTGAAGCTGAAGCCTGTTCGCCTCCCGTCTTTTTGGTTGGTTCAATTCTTTGTATTTAGCAAAAACTAGCTTGTAAGCCGTTGGATAGTCATTTCCTCCTCACGGGGAATTGAGAGCGAAAAATTAATTAATACATCTCGCGACTGATGCTTGGCTTTCGAGGAAGCTGGTATGTTTTGCCTCAAGTAATGCGTCCGCGGGCCGAACGTTATACCATTTGAGATTTCTGAGTTGCAATTTCCGATTGGGAATGATATTAGGTACTCCGAGAACAACCACAATAAAATTGGTTCGCTCGTTCGGAATGCGAGTCCTCTCTTTGATGCGGACTAAAGCCGTCACTACAAACCGTTTTTAGGGAGGGCAATTGACCGGAAAAAATATCAAAGATTGATGCAATTCAAGTCTATTTTATTTGGCAAAAACCAGCAAGAGGAGCTCATGAAAACAAGAAAACTCGGCAATCAAGGACTCACTGTTTCAGAACTGGGACTCGGCTGTATGGGGATGTCCGAATTCTATGGCAATACTGATGATGCTGAATCGATCGCCACTATTGAACGCGCGATGGATCTCGGTATCAACTTCCTCGATACCGCAGATATGTATGGAGTGGGGCGCAACGAAGAACTCGTGGGTAAAGTCATTCGCGATCGGCGCGATCGAGTGATTTTAGCAACCAAATTTGGCAACGTGCGATCGCCAAGCGGTGAATTCCTGCGCATTGATGGCAAACCAGAATACGTGCGGCAAGCCTGCGATGCTTCGCTCCAACGCTTGGGTATAGATACAATTGACCTGTATTACCAGCACCGCGTCGATCCAACTGTTCCCATTGAAGATACGATCGGCGCCATGGCAGAATTGGTAAAACAAGGCAAAGTGCGCTATCTCGGACTTTCCGAAGCGGCTCCCGAAACAATCCGCCGCGCCCACGCCGTTCATCCCATTACTGCATTGCAAACCGAATATTCGCTGTGGAGCCGCGATCCAGAAGAGAGTATCTTACCCACGCTGCGCGAGTTGGGCATCGGCTTTGTCCCCTACAGCCCCTTGGGGCGAGGATTTCTCTCGGGCGTCATTACCAAGCCTGAAGACTTAGCGCCCGACGATTACCGCAGCCGCTCCCCCCGCTTTCAGGGCGAGAATTTCCACAAGAATTTGCAACTTGTCGCACAAGTCAAAGCGATCGCGACTGAAAAAGGCGTTACTCCCAGCCAACTGGCGCTAGCATGGCTTTTGGCTCAGGGCCAAGACGTGGTGCCGATTCCCGGGACAAAAAAACGCCAGTATTTGGTAGAAAACGCAGCCGCGGCCGACATCACGCTGACTCCAGAAGACTTGCAGCGAATTGAGGCCGTCGCGCCCAAAGGTATTGCTGCGGGCGATCGATATCAACCTCAGCAAATGGCAGCCTTGAATCGCTAAGAGGTTTGTCGTGGTAAGACTGTAAAACTATCAGCAACCCTAACGCAGAAAGCTATAGGGAACTCTGAAATTGCAAGCGATCGACCTGCTCGATCGCTTTCTCGACGAATAACGCCATTTTAAACAACTCGATCTTCAAGATATCTATCTCAAGGAAGTGGACTTGCGGAACATCAACCGCACACACTCTGTTCTATCCAGACTTGATTCGATTTGCTAAAAAATGCAGCGATTTGCATGAAATATCACCATGATATCATGTCCGACCGATCGCATATGATAAAGGAGTAGTAACGCGGTCAAAGCGATGCGAACCAGAATTACCCTAGCAAATCACCTGAGTGTAGAAGAGTTAGAACAGTGTTACCGTCAAGCAAAAGTTGGGTTCGAAAGTCGCCAGTTCCACGTTCTCTGGTTACTAGCACAAGGGAAAAAAACTGAGGAGGTCAGCTCAATTACGGGCTATAGTCGGAACTGGATCTACTGTGTAGTCAGGCGTTACAACTCTTTAGGAATAGCAGGGGTAGGAGATCGGCGAAGAGGTAACTATGGAACTAACAGCATATTGGATGATCTTGAACTTGCCGAACTATGGCAAGCCTTGCAAGGGGAGGCTCCTGATGGAGGGTTGTGGAATGGCACAAAAGTAGCAGATTGTCTGAGTAAGTGGAAAGGGGAACCAGTACATCGACAACGAGGGTGGGAAATTTTAAAGCAAATGACGTTCCGATTGCGGGTACCTCGCCCAGCACACACTAAAGCTGATCCACAAGAGCAAGATGCCTGGAAAAAAAACTAGCTAGCGAGGTTGAACAAATACAGGCGGACTATCCAGATGTGACTATCGAGCTCTGGTGTGAAGATGAACATCGAGTTGGATTAAAGCCAATTTTAAAACGAGTCTATGTACCTGAAGGGGAAAACCCAATTGCACAGGTAAATTGGCGGTTTAAATGGCTGTGGTTATACGCCCAAAGTTCATCCGCAATCAGGTGAAACAAAAAGAGTGGATTGTACCTTACGTGAATATTGACGTATTTACTACAGTATTGGCAGACTTTGCCAAAGAATTTGGAATTGGTAGAGAGAAACGAGTGTTATTGGTGCTCGATCGCGCTCTCGTGGCATATGAGTCAGAAAGTAGTTATTCCAGAAGGGATTCATTTGTTGCCCTTACCGTCACATTCTCCTGAACTTCAACCAGCAGAAAGGTTATGGACCCTCACAGATCAACCTCTAGCTAATCGCACATTTTCTAATCTTGATGAACTCGAAGAAGTTCTGTTTTTAAGATGTAAAAGGCTGACGGGGTGACAACAAGAGTCAGAACACTGATATAATCAAGGACATAGCCCTCATACCCCTCTGAAAAAATGGTAGTTTGTTTCGCCTGATTCTCATTAATGAGCGTAATAATGTCTTGACTTGCATTCCATACCGATTATCCAACATTGACCATATAATCCTATCCAAAAACTACTATGGCGACGTATTGAGCGCCCGTATTCAGTTAACCTGCCCACCTATTTCTGCACTCCCATCGTCTTGATTTTTTGACCTTGAATCACAGCACAACTGTAGGCAATCGCTATCAATAATATCAAACTGTTTAAGCGCTGATTATTAGCATGGCTTTTTTCTAGATTATAACCGCCTGTTTTACAATCTTTAAACATTGCCTCAATCCCGCTGCGACATTTAAAAGTATCAATTGACTGCTTGAAACTGCCGACATTAGTCAAAAGATACCAACGCAACATCTGCCTGTTTTCCTCTATATTTACGTCGCCAATAACCAGCAATATCAAAAGTCCCAAATCCTTTTTGTTTGGTAAACTTTACATCTGACAAATAAAAGCTTGTTCCTGGCAGTAAACCCTTGTCAGACAACAGGATATAATCCGAGTTTTCTTCTTGAATATATCGCCCTTGTTTGACTCTAAGAATAAACTTCACTTGCTTGTGACAGAGCCAGGATGCCAACTTGACACTACCAAATTCCCGATCGCCCAACACGATCACTTCATAATCTGACAGTAACTCTAAAACAGGAGTAATTAAAGCTTGTTGTTCGCAGATATTACTACATCCTCTCTTGTCTAGTAGTCGCCAGTATAAGGGGATGCTTCGTTTTTCCCGTTCCCTGGCTGAGCATAAATACGTTGTGCGATCGCCATAGAGTGCGATCTATAGCAAGCTTTAAAGGTTTCGATTTCTTAAATTTGGCTTTTAAGATTTCTTTGACAAGCGGAAACCACAGACTTTCGGTAGTTGAGGCAGTCTAATTTGAGAAATATGAGCAGGCTACGCCTCCGGCTCTCAAATTGAATTGGATAGGGCCAGAAAGAAGCGAGCAATTCAATACTGACTTGTCTGTGCCTGGAGCAACAAATATACCAGAATTTTGAGCGTCAGGTATTCTGCCGGTTTGAGTTGTTTTTCTAGATGGTTCTGGTAAAATTGAGGAAACATAATTAACAGATGGGGCCACTTAATAATTTCGACCCCATCTTTTGAGAGCTCAAGTTGGGTAAATCCGCCACGGGTGCGGGTTTTAACGGGGTTGTCACCCCGTCAGTGTAAAAGGTTGAGCGAGCAACGACAGCTAATTCAAGGGCTAACCAATTTTCATTGGTGGGTTCAGATTCCGGTCTAATCACAAGCGATCGCTCGGACTTGATATGAATGCTAACTATCAACATAAATATGCTTTAGTCACGGGCGGCAATAAAGGCATTGGCTTTGCCATTTGCCAGGGCTTGCTTGCGATCGGCGGTCGAGCGTCGGAGACAATACTGAGTAAAAATACTCGCAAATATGTGTCGCCAAGCATCACCCAGTTGGGAATTCCCGAAAATAGAGGAAAGGCGTGTGAGTTAAATCTGATTCTGGAAAAAATGCGATCGGTAACAGGATTAATCACACAGATGCGTTAATTACGATCGCTTGTTCGATAAATTTCTGTACCGAGAGTCACACAATAGAGATGATGTCGCTAATTATCATCCTAAACTTTTAATTAGCCGCACCCCTAAATCGGGTAAAGTCGGCACGATCGAGATAAAACTGTCAATCCCAATTCTCAAAAAATTCACTTCAGTTAAAGAAGCGATCGCACTTCCTGTAGCTTTCACCTTAATTAAAGTATTATTATTGTCCTGAACTATCTCTAACTGTTCAAAAATTAATCCTCCCGACAACAGTAACATATCCTGACTGGGCGTAAAGTCGGCAATCCTATCAAAGCCTTGCTCATTTCCTAGCACAAATGTATCATCTCCTTGAGAACCAATTAAACTATCATTCCCTAAATCACCCGATAATAGATCGTTCCCGCTGCCACCAATGAGAGTATCATTTTCTTTGCCTCCATAAATAGTATCATTGCCTTCACCACTATCGAGCAGGTCATTATTCTCATCACCTCTCAGGTAATCATCGCCAATATCGCCGCAGAGGGTATCATCTCCTAAATTTCCCAACAGAGAATCATTTTCTTGGTTTCCCATAATTAAATCATTATTTTTGCCTCCAAACAGAAGATCGTTGCCTTTACCGCCATAAATTAAATCATCATCTTGATTGCCATTGATATTGTCATTGTCTTCCCGACCGTTAACCGAATCGCTGCCGAAGTTCCCGAAAATTATATCTTCACCTTCGTTGCCAATCAAAATGTCATTATCTTTGCCACCAAATAGGAGATCGTCTCCTTTGCCGCCGTCAATAAAATCAGAATTTTCATTGCCGTTAAAAATGTCTTGGCTGTCACCACCTATTAGGTTGTCGTTTCCGGCTTTTGCATAAAAAATATTGCGGGTGTTGCTGCCATAATAATTATCATTTTTGGAAATTCCAATTAAAATACCAGGACTGGCATTGATAATATTGTTGGCATCATTTGGTCGATTAAGATCGGGGTGCAAGATATTTTTGCAAATACAATCGTTGTTGGGAATGCGATCGCGTTGAGTTGGCGAAGGGGAAGGAGTTAGCGTTGGTGTAGCAGTAGGAATCGGTGCAGGCGTGGGTGCAGGAGTTAGCGTCGGTGCAGGAGTTAGCGTCGGTGCAGGAGTTAGCGTCGGAGTTAGCGTCGGTGCAGGAGTAGGAATTGGTGTAGGAATCGGTGCAGGAGTAGGAATTGGTGCAGGTGTAGGAATCGCTGCAGGTGTAGGAATTGGTGCGGGAACTGGCGTAGGAATTGGTGCGGGAACTGGAGTAGGAATTGGTGCGGGAACTGGCGTAGGACTTAGGGTGGGTGTAGGAATCGGTGCAGGTGTAGGAATTGGTGCAGGCGTA
>NZ_JAUBVK010000040.1:0-37584 GCF_036705795.1 Microcoleus sp. ARI1-B5 | reverse complement strand
GGAATTGGTGCGGGAACTGGCGTAGGAATTGGTGCGGGAACTGGCGTAGGAATTGGTGCGGGAACTGGCGTAGGAATTGGTGCGGGAACTGGCGTAGGAATCGCTGCGGGAACTGGCGTAGGAATTGGTGCGGGAACTGGCGTAGGAATTGGTGCGGGAATATTAACCTGAAAACTGCCTAGAGTCGCTGCTACTGCCTTGTTACTACCAGTGTCCTGCACTTCCAAGGATTGTAGTGCCACTGTATAAGTACCGTTGTCACCCGCATCCCAAGTGCCACCGGGAGCATTGATCCGGTAAGTGGCATTGCGTGTAGTACCATTACCAGAAACATCGAGACTGATGAAACGAGCAACTAGGGAACCAAAAAAGTCATTTACTACAATGTCAGAATCATCGAAACTACTAACATCTACGGCTGTGTTGTCAGTGTAGGTAACGGTAAATTCTTGGATATTTCCGCCGCTAGTTGTGATGTCCGCAATGGGCTTGAGGTTAGCTGTAGGCGCGACATGATCCGTACTGGGTTCGACTGTAATTGTAAATGTCTGCGGGAGACTGGTGTTAAGGTTAGGTGCTGGTCCACTGGGGCCGCTGTCACTTAGGGAAACTTGAACATTAGCAATACCAGATGTCCCTGGGGTAGCTGTAAAACTGAGATTGCCGCTGCTGCCATCACATCGCTAGAACTCAACAGCGATCTCGGTAACTATATCGGGCAAGATGACTATTACTATTACAGCCAAGAAAGCGGTAATTTGTCCGCTCGGAAAATTTTGACAACGGTGTGAGTATAAACTTCTCTGAACCAAATTTTAGCGGACATTGGTGGAGTGTAAATTTTTCAGCACCGGGAGATGTTTTACTTGCGCCTACTACTTACCTCAACGCTACGCGGTATCCTTTCCAAGCAACAACCTCCGCGGGTGTGAGTGCCTATGGCGACGGTCGCGGGTACAATATGCTGACAGGGGGTCGGAACTGTTGACAAAAATTTACCTAAAACTTTCTAAAGTTACCGATCGACTGTGCTATCATCCCTACACTCGTCGGGTTAACCAGCTCTCATGTACGCCATCAAACTTGAATTAAAACTCAATAACCAGGAACGTACATTGATGGCGCGGCATTCTGGCTATGCCAGATTTTGCTACAATTTCGCCTTATCTCTATATCAAGGAGTTAAAGATCTTCCAGGCGCTAGTAGCAAAAAAGTAGCAGCGATCGAACGAGTTTTTACCAATCACGTTAAGAAATTGCCGGAATATCAGTGGACCAACACTCTGTCTTCCAGAGTTTATAAAACCACATTCCGGTATTTCGGTGCAGCACTATCCCGATGCTTTAAAGGATGAGGCAAGTTCCCCAAATTCAAAAGGAAAAAAGATGGCGACTCTTTTACAGTAGATGCCGCAGACTGGAATCATGCCATCTTACTCAAACCGCAAAAGTCAATAAAAATCCCCACCTTGGGGACTTTTAGACTGAAAGAAGCTATCCCCTTTTCTTGTAGGGCGCAGACATTTACCATCTCGCGCACCGCCGATAAATGGTTTGTTTCCTTTGCGATCAAAGCCGAAAAGATGCCACCTTTATTTCACCCCGTTGTGGCAACAGTAGGTATTGACTTGGGTGTGTCAACTTTTGCTACTGTTTCCGATGGCAATTATTATGAATCTCCCTGTCCGCTCAAGAAAGCGAAAACCAAGCTGAGCTCTTCACAGTGGAGAAAGAGAAACAAGCAATTGGGTAATAGCAGATTGGGTGTGAAAGCATCCAATAATGCCCGCAAACATTATCAGAGAATTGCCAAAATTCATGGAAAGACTGCCAATAAACGTCGAGAGTTCTTGCAGAAAACTACCACAGAAATTAGTCAAAAATATGCTCACATTTGCATCGAAGATTTGAATGTGAGCGGAATGCTCGCCAATCATAAATTAGCGACTGCTATTTCAGATTGTGGTTTTTATGAATTTCGGCGACAGTTGGAATATAAGTCGGTTATGTACGGTACGACGGTTGAATTGGTAGACCGTTGGTATCCGTCATCAAAGACTTGTTCGAGTTGCGGTCACATTCAATCAATGCCATTGTTCGAGCGAGTTTTTGAGTGTCAACATTGTGGCATAGCCATTAATCGCGACTTGAATGCCGCGATTAACTTGGCTCGTCAATCTGGTATTAGTAAGACCAGTTCGGTCTGAAGTTACGCCTGTGGACAAGAAGGAGCCGACTCCCAGGCGTGGAAGCAGTTCGAGAACATTAAATCTGCCATGAGTAGGTTTGAGTAGGTTTCATAGAACGGTGATGTTGCTAATTAGGCTTTGGTAGTCTGCAACCGAGGGGTCAATAAAGGCGATCGAATCGTTTACAGATGACTGAGCAATCTCGTTAAGTAGCATAATGCACCTATTGTGGCAACGGTGGATCGGTAGGTTTTTGCCAGGGGCTGTATTTCCTGAGTCTGGCAACTTTGATGCTAAATTTTAGTGTACCACTCCTGTGTAAATTGAGACAATGATTGAAACCCACCTTCTGCCGATTAAACTGTCACAATCTGTTTTTTCGTAATTTACAGGGAAATCTCAGTTATTTTTTATACAAATAACCGGAAAGTCATTTTGGCGGTCGCCAATCGATTGCGCGATTTTCGCATTGAAGATTTTAGAGGCGACCCCACGGATAAATGCGGGGGACGCAAGGATGAGCGTTGAAGATTTTGGATTGATTCCACGGATAAATCACGTGGCGGGTACCACCTTTGAAATTCTTGGCCAATCCAAAATGCTCAAATGCCCAAAATTCCTAGTGTGACACTTGAGGGTGCCGAAGGTGGGATATAAGCCCAGGACGCAGCGAGTGAAACGCTCCATCGCAAAAATAGCTAGGGCAGGCGTCTCGCCTGCTGTAAAAATTTGATTAAAATGACTTTGGCAATTCAAGTCTAATGACAAAAAAACGTTAACTTAAGCGTATCGATTTATAACCGGACTTTTATGATTGCCAATTCTTGCTCTAAGTTCTCTGCAAAAATATTTAATAACTGTAATTGATGCTGCTGCATATTAACTTTTAATGGCTCTTGGCTGTCTTGAAAACAGATAACTTTGGCGGCGATTTCCTTGTAGTGTTGCAGCATTAAAAAAGTATCGATGCTGAAACCAATTAGATAGTTTTTAGCAGCTTCGCTGCAAATTGCCGTTACTTGATTGAGATAAGCTTCTGACGATTCAGGCGGCTTTTCATAGCCTGTTCTTTTCTTCAAAATATAGCTCGCACCGCCGACTACTGCTGCTCCCACAGGCCCGCCCAACAGCCAACCTAAGCCAGTCGCGATCGCCACTGGAGTCACTTCGCCCTCGATCGACTTTTTGGCGGGAGCTGGCGGCGGCTCGGGTAAAGCGATTTGCGGCGATGGGGGAAACGAGGTCAAAAGGGCGATCGGCTGTTCCTTATCAAAGAACTCGCAAGCTTTATTTACCCATTCTGCGATCGCTTGCTGCTGCTGCAACACATCTTGCTCAAATTTTGTCTTCCACGCATCAAAAGTTCCTTGCTGAAGCGACAGCGCCATTTCCGACTGATACCGCCGCAAAAGTGTGGGCTGGTAAAGCCAAATCTCGAAGTCGGAAACGCTGGTTTGAAAGCCTTTTGAAATGAGTTTTTGAGCTTTTTGTTTAATTTCTATTCTGTCTTTTTCCTTTTGTTGAGCTGCGGCTATTTCGGCGGCGACTGTTTCAGATTTAGCTCGCAGAGATTGACAAATCTTAGTAGCTATGGCTTCAATTCTCGGCAACTTAACTGCTAGTTGTTCTTGTTGAGCTGCGACAATACTTTGCAAAGCCGATTCAAACGCGGCAATTCCGGTAGTTTGTGCCGCAGCCACATCTCCTTTCAGCCTCGCTCTCAAAGCGGGTAAAGCATCGACGCGGTAGATATTGCTGATGTTGTTCGGCAAGTTGGATCGAAAACTTTCGGCAACAAACAACAACCGATTGTATACTTGTTTTTGGTCGTCTGGTTCGAGTAGATTGAGAAAGTTGGCAACAAACACGACTGTGTTAATTTGGCGATCGCTCAACCAATCTCTCAGGTGCTCCCGTTCGCCTAAAGTCATCAATTTGCGGGCGTCTAAAACCTGCACAACTAAATCAGCAGTTAGCAATTTATCCCGAACTAAGTTATCCTGTTCTTGGCGATCGTTAGTTCCCGGCAAGTCCAGCAATTCCACGCCAGTTTTCAGGAATGGGTGGGGACAGTAAACATTCACGGCTGCGACATCATCGCGCATTTGTCGGTTGTTGTCGAGGATGGCGTAGCGTTTCAGAACGTCAGTCCCCGCTTCGCTGACTTCTGTGCCGTCTTTCAGGGTGATTTTTGCGTGCAATTCGTCGCCGTAGTTGACATATATGGCAGCACCTGTAGTGGGCACAAGGTCGATCGGCAAAGCACGATTTCCAAGCATTGCATTCAGCAAAGTTGACTTACCGTAATTAAACGGGCCGAAGACAGCGATTTGAAAAGTTGGTTTGGCGAGATAGGCGCAGATTGAGCTTGTATCTCGGTAAAGTTGGGAGTTTTTATCTAGTTCGAGGATGCCGAGTGCTGACTTGAGATGATTAGTTAGATTTTGATAAGTTTCGGATTGTTGCATATTTTTGTTAATGTATTTTGCATTTAAATTTAAGTTGTGGGGCGATGCTCAAAGCCCACCCCACAAGACAATATTTGAATAAACAAACTCAACCTCAATTATTGTAGCAAGGATCTTTTCAATTGGTATAAATATTGAAACTATTGTGGGGTGGGCTTTGAGCATCGCCCCGATTTTAACCCTTGTGAAAGTTATATCAAATCCGGTGACATCGGAATTGTCGTAGGGGCGGGGCGGGTTTATATAATTTGTCGATACTTGCAAAGATATTGGTGAACCCGCCCCTACAACACTTGAAATTATATCATTCCGGCGCAGCCGGAATTGATATGAGATGAATCAGGTTTGACAAAGAAACACTCACCTAGCGGATGCTAAGAAACCTTGATAAACCGATTCTATACTCTGCGACTGAGCCGAAACATCAGCCTCCAAGTTTTTCAAGCGCTGGGATTCAGCCTGACAATTAATCTCGCGAGATTGCTTTTGTTGGAGCAAATTATCTAACTCAGATTTCCGAGAATTAATATCATCGTTCATGCGATCGCCCACTTCCCGCCCGTAAACATCAAAACACTCTTTCACAGCATCGTGAATCGGCTGCCACTGCTCTTGTGCCACCTGCGGCAGATACTTCACCAACTCTTTTTTCGCGGCTTTCACCAACTGTTTGTGAGCTCCGTCGGCTTGCAAAACTCCAACACCCATCCCCAGCAAAGCCAAGTAGAGCGGCCCCAAAACAATCCCCGTAAAACTCGCAAAAATCGTACTGACGCCCAATACAGTAATTAAATTGAGCAGGATATTTTTCCAGTCAAAACCCGCTCCGGCCATTGCTACGCCTGCCAGGTTTCCTGTTGTTAGCGAAAACAATCCCATCGCCCATTTTGCCCAAGCTGGCGAGTTATCTTCGTTTGAGTTGCTGACTGCTGCCGGGATTTTTTGCCCGGTCAGTTTTTCGGTGATTTTTTCCGTCACTTTTGTGTAAGATGCTCCGTAACTGGCTGCACTTTGCGACAACTGCGAAAATGCTGAATTCATCTCTTGTTCGGCCGTGAGAGTCCAAGCTGCTAGTTTGTCGTTGATGTACTGCTCGAATGCTCGTCTGAGCGATGCTTCAAAGGCTTCTCGCCTGTCTTGGCTGAAGAAATCGAGAAATCTCAGCTCGGGTTGATACCGCAAAAAGTCTGTTTCAAATGTATTTTCTAAGTTGAGAACGTAGGTGCGGAACGAATCTGCGATCGCCCGCGATTTATTATCTCTAACTGCGCTAATTTCTCGTTGAAATTCATCGCGAATGTGAGTCAGCTTTTTAAACTCCGGCTCAACTGAATTAATCTTTTCCTTCAACTCATTGACATCGCGATCGAGCAACGGTAAACGGCGCCCAACAGCTTCGCGGACGCGAGCCGAAATTTGACGAGCCAAAGTCCTCGCCGGACGCAATTCCGAAATCGCCCTTTCCTGCGTCAAAAACGTATTCAGTGCCGCCATAAACTCGGGAAAACCAGTTCCTGCCAAATCTGCATCTGGGTTTTTTACCCGCAACCTGAGCGCCTTAATTGAAGTAATTGCAAATACCCGCTCGTCGTAAATGTCGTGTCCTTCTGTCAAACAATATTCCGCTAAATTAGCTTTGAAAACGCGCCGCAGTTTCTCTTCTGCTTCTGCCATTTCTTCAGGATCGTCCGGATCGATCAAACTTTCTCGCACCTGATCCCAAGCATTGATCAGAAAGAAAATGCTCAAGCCGCGATTTTTGATGTAATTTTCTAGATAGCGTCTTTCTCCCATTGTACAAGGCTGAGTTGCCCTGAGCACAAACAAAATAGCGTGGCAGTTGTTGATGTAACCGAGAGATAATTCGTTGCGGGATTCTGTATCGTTTAATCCGGGGCTGTCTACTATTTCTATGCCTTTTTCTAGCAAAGGTAAAGGATATTCTACTACGGCGCAGTCGATATCTGGAAATGCTGGTTTGTTTTCTGATTCTAGCCGTTTTGCCTCGGCGGGGTCGATTGTGTAATCCTGTTTGAAACTTTTAAAATCGAGCTGCTTGGGGCTTTTGCCGTCGTTGAAATAAACGGTAACATTTTTTTCGGGACCGTAGCGCAAAATTGTCAGCAAAGCCGTACAGGGGTTGACATCGCTGGGGAGCAAGTTTTCGCCGATTAAGGCATTGAGAAAAGTGCTTTTGCCGCGTTTCATGTCGCCTAAAACTAGCAGGCGAAAGACTCCTTGGCGCAGGTTTTTGCTGGCGAGATTGATGTCGGCGTTGTCTGTTTCTAAACCGAGTTTTCCTGATGCTTCGCTTCCTGCTAATTCCGATCGCTCTATGGCTGTGGCGATGTTGCTGAGGCGCTCGGCTATTTCTCGGCGCACGGCGGATACTCGCTCTAAATCGTTGAGAAAGCTGCTGGTTTCTACTTTAAGGCTCATGGTTGCTTCCTGATTGTTTTCTGATTGGCTTGTGCAAAAATAAGTAATTTGGTCAGGATTTATGCAAAAAGTGGTTTAATGCGCTATTTATAGCGATCGGGTGCGCCGGGCCGTGCACCCTACATAACTACCATACGCTACAAGTTAATTTCTCGGTCTGTCTTCTCCAAAAAACATTTTGTAAGCTATCAAAGCAATCCCTCCAACTATCAGCGCTGTTGCCAGCCATGATGCGATGCGAACTGCAACGACAACAGCAATGACAATGCCTGTAAATTGAGCTGCTGCTATGATTTTTCGGCGCCACTGTTTGATTTTGCTGTTGGTTTGGCTGTCTGGTTCTTCGTATTTGCTGGTTCGATATGCTGGCACTGAGCGGTCGATTTCTGCTTCTAGTTCGCGGAGCCTAATTTCTTGTTCGCGCTTCCGCAGCTCTTGTTCTTTGTGCCGGATTTCTCTTGCTTTTTTGTCGGGATCGTTCATAAAATTTACCCTGTTTCCCAGGAGAAATGTGTGTTATTTATTGTCTGTGTTGCGGAACGATAAAGTTATCTACAACTGTAACTCACATTTTCATCCGTGTCGAGAGATGTGAAGAAAAGTTAAAAAGGGCGATTCTTGAAGAGGGATAGCTACGGCGCGCACCTTTTAAGCCGCCAAACCGCAGCGCTGCGAATCTTCAATATCCTTCGGGGCCGATGGTAGTGCGATCGCACTCAGCGTCGGACAAATCCACCAAGCGCGATCGAAATAAGTTGCAGCCACCTAATTGAGCTTTGGTTAACTTTGCTTTCTCCAAATTAGCTCTGCTCAAATCCGCATATCTCAAATCGGCATTGCTCAAATCTGCATTGTACAAATCCGCACCTTGTAAATTCGCTTTCCGCAAATTAGCACCTTGCAAATTGGCGTGGCGCAAATTTGCTCTTGATAAATTAGCTTTCTCCAAATTAGCTTCCGACAAGTTGGCTTGATAAAGTTGAATGTCGCCCAATTCAGCATCTTGCAACTGTGTTTTGTAAAGATTGGCTTGAGTCAGATTTCCGTAGGGCAAATAAGCTCGCCTCAGAACGCTACCTGAAAGGTTTATTTCTGCCAAATCTGCTTGAAACAAGTTATCTCCACTTAAGTCAATGGCGTTAAAGTTTCGCTTGCCTTCAGAATACTGAGCGAGCAATTCCTCAGCGCTTAGCTTTTGCATTTTCACCCCTTGATGACGACAGCTTTTGCAGCCAATCCATAACGATATTTAATGGTTATTATTCTGCGTATTTATACCTAGGCATTCTCTTATGTTAAGCTTGTGTAACATCGATCGCATTTTTTCTAAGATTTTTTTTATATTTGTAAATTTCTGCCTTCCTCGACCATGCTTGCCGTCAGTAATGTCAAGATCGATAAACAAACCAAAGCTGACCCTCTACTGAAATATGCCAGAACTTCCCATCTCCATTGCTCAGCATTATCACGAACGGACGAAATACGATCCCGAAACCATTGCGGCCAAAAGCAGACAGCTAGATTGGACAGAGCAGCCCGTTCCGTTCAAAGAATATAAAATTGGCGCGTATTTTGACCTGAAGCCTTATCTAAAAGACCCCTCGGACGATCCCGATGCCTCGGATGATGCCGGTTGGTGGCATCGGTTGTCTAGCTTGTTGCTCTGCAGCTACGGGCTGACGGCGAAAGTGCAGACGGTAGACGACAGCTACCTGTATTTGCGATCGGCACCCTCGGCGGGCGGGCTCTACCCTGCTGAGGTTTATTTAATCTCCCGCGGCACGCCGCAGTTGCCGGCGGGACTCTACAACTATCAGTGCAGAACTCATGCGCTGGTTCATTTTTGGGACAGCCAAGTTTGGCAAGGGTTGCAAGCAGCTTGTTTCGGGTCGCCGGTGCTAGAAAATACCCAATTGGCGATCGCCGTTACCACTGTTTTCTTCCGTTCTTCTTGGCGTTACGAAGACAGAGCTTACCGGCGAATTTTTCTCGACACCGGTCATTTATTGAGCAACATCGAGTTAGCTTGCGCCATCAACGATTACCGACCTCACCTGATTGGAGGATTCGCCGACGAAGCTATCAATCAATTACTGTACATCGACTCGGAGCAAGAAGGAGCGATTTGTGTAGTTGCTTTAGCCGACTTGCTAGATATCGACCAAAACTTGCCTAAATTTAAAACAGCTTTACCCGGAAAAACCACGACAGATTACCAGAAAATTTCCGAAGGTCAACTCTTGGGATACCTCCACAAAGCGACTCAGTTAGAATCAGATCCCACCGGAGCTGATGGCTGGAAATTTGATGAAAGTGAAGGGGATTTAGAGGATAAATACAACTTTCCATTTTGTACTAAAGTTTCGACGGTTACTCCTTCGATTCCTTGGGGAGTGAATCTGGAAACTTTAGAAAGCACGATGCTCAAAAGGCGTTCTACCCGTGCTTATACAGGTGCTTCTTTGAGCTTGGGCGAACTGCTAGCCGTGCTCGATTTTACTTACCAACCGCAGCACTATATCGACCAAGGATTAGACGGTTATCCCGACTATTTCGATCTGAGTTCGATCGAGACTTTTATTGCTGTTTCGGGGGTGAACGGGCTAGAAGAAGGCTGTTATTATTACGCTCCGAAAGCTCAAGAATTGCGGCAAATTCGGTTTAAAAATTTCCGCAGGGAGCTGCATTTTTTGTGTTTGGGGCAAGATTTAGGGAGAGATGCGGGGGCGCTGTTGTTTCACACGGCGGATTTGAATAGGGCTGTAGCAAAATATGGCGATCGAGTTTACCGATATTTGCACATGGACGCGGGTCATTTGGGCCAGCGGTTGAATTTAGCAGCGATTCAACTGCGTTTGGGTGTCAGCGGTATTGCGGGCTTTTTTGACGATCGCGTTAATGACGTTCTCGGTATTCCTGCGAGTGAGGCTGTGCTTTATATTACAACTCTGGGAAGACCGCGATCGTGAGGATTAGGCATCAAACGGTAGAAGGTATCCTAAACAAACCAACTCTGCTCGCGAAGCCGCTGCCATGCTTTGCGAATATGTTGAGGCTTAAATAGTTCGCTTTTGCGGATGTTCCATTCGCGCACAAGTTCGATCGCTCTTGCGGAATCCTCCGCAGCTTCCCTATTTTCCGAAACAACCCAGTGAACAGTTGCCAACAGTTCCATCCCGTAAGGAGTTTCAAAACCATTAATTAACGCGCTAACACGCTCTAGTCTAACATTAGCATCAGCAGCATTGTCTAAAAATTCCCGTGCGGCTATCTTACCTTCAGACAATACATAAAGTTGTGCCTCTCGGCTGCGATCTCCATAACCTCTAATATAATGCCCTTCCAGCTTCTGCAAAACATGATTGAGATTATTTGCATAAGGGCCGTACTTTCCTTTAACATACTGCAATCTTAGCGGTTCACCTGCTACCTGAAGAAAATAAGCTAGCTTTTGAATTTCCAGCATTGTCAACCGATAGCCAGGAATTCCGTACAATTCCAGCAAGCTAATAAATAAGGCACGAGCGCGAGTCATATGAGGTTTTTCGCTAGCAACCAACATCGAATCTGCTTGGGGAGTAGCCTGCGGTTCAAACAGCAAAACTTGCACATTTGGCAGTTCAGAAAAAGCTGCTTCAATTAGCGGTTTGACTGTCTTCCAGGCCAAGCCACCATTCCCGCAGCCTAGCGGAGGAACCGCAATAGAAGTGATGCCTAATTGCTTTACTTCCTGAATCAAAGCTTTTAGTCCAGTTTGAATATCTTCGATTTTTGATTTGCCTCTCCAGTGGCGTTTAGTCGGAAAATTAATAATGTATCGAGGATTAAATAAATTGCCAGAAGATACTACAAACATTCGGCCCGGCTGCACTTCACCAGCACGGCAAGCCTTGGAATATTGGCGGAAGTTTTCGGGATATGCCTGCTTGAACTCTAAGGCAATTCCTTTGCCCATAACTCCCACACAATTAACTGTGTTGACGATGGCTTCTGCATCTGCTTCTAAAAGGTTGCCTTCTTTGATTTCAATCACTTTTTTTCTACTTTTTATTTCAATAATACCAATCTTTACGCACTATTACGGGTGGTTTGTGTGTAAAATTTTGTAAAATATTCTCTGCCTGCACTTTGATTGTAGAATTCATAACGCCGATTTCTTCGATTAACTCCCAAGGGAGAAACTTGTGAACTAAAAACTCGGCTTGACGCCTGCGCTTTCTGTCATTATCTTCGTTTGTGTCGTTCCATTGACGGGATTCCATAACATCCCAATCGAGCTGCTCTAGATCGTGAAGATCGTCAAAAAAATCGGTGAATGTCATGATTGCATGACCGTCAGTGAAAACAAAATCTAAACCCCTAAACTCTATTTCCAATACATCAGAAACGAGGTGAATAACTGCTGCTTGACCTTGAGTATAGCTCGTTACATTGCCTTTATTAATGGTATATAACATCGGAGAACGCGGTGCAAAATAAAATGGAACATAATCGTGCAGTACGCCGCCTGCACCGCATGGAACGCGGACTCTAGCACGACGATCTTGGATGTTCTCGTAGGCGATATTAGTGTACTCAGTGCCTGCGGCACGCATAGCGTTATATGCTAACAATCCACCTTCAGAAATAATAGATTCTAGATTGCGAATGTGAGTGCTGTGGTAGATTGGTAATTGCACTGCTGTTATTTGTTGGTTGTTTCAGGTTGAACTCATCATTGTAAGATCCCTTTGGCTGTTAAGGCTGAATCATCTTTTACCATTCCTATTTCCCAATACAAAATCTGCTAAATATTCTGTCGAGCACTGATTCCGTCACTTCTTCCCCCGTAACTTCCCCCAATGCTTGAATTGCGCCGCGCAAATCTATTGTCCAAAAATCTAAAGGCAATTTGTTGCTAATAGTATCCCTGCATTCTTCGAGCGAAATTTTAGCTCTAGTTAAAGCTGCTGCTTGCCGCTGGTTGATTGCTAAGTCGGAGTTGGCTGCTTGCAAATTTCCGCCGCTGACAGCATCTAAGATTGCTGTTTCTAAGTCTTCTATGCCTCGATCGAGGGCGGCGGCTGCGGTGACTATCGGGTGAATTTCAGGGGATAAAGGTAATTCGGGGATTGTTTTTACTAGGTCGATTTTGTTGATGATTATAATTAGCTGGCGGTGCTTTACTTGTTCGTAAATTTCCCAATCGCCTTCTGTCCAACCAGATTCTGCGTCAATTGTCAACAAGACTAAATCGGCTTGTTTTGCTGCGGCGCGCGATCGCTCGACGCCAATTTTTTCTACCTTGTCTTCGGTTTCCCGAATGCCGGCAGTATCGAGCACCTGCACCGGAATGCCGCCCACAACTAGCTGCGACTCTACCACATCCCGCGTCGTACCGGGTAAATCCGTGACGATCGCCCGATCGCTCCGACTCCACGCATTCAACAAACTCGACTTTCCCACATTCGGGCGTCCAACAATCGCCACTTTCAAACCCGTCCTCAACAATTCACCGCGATCGGCAGTTGCCAATATAGTTGACAATTCGTGCAAAACCTGATTTATTTCCAAACAAGTTTTAGCTTCATCTAAAGGCGGCAAATCTTCCTCAAAATCAATTCTCGCCTCAATTTCTGCCAACACATCCAAACAAGTTGTCCTTAATTTGCGAATTGGCTGGGCTAATTTTCCCTGCAAAAGGGCCAAAGCACTTTGTGCGGCGGCGGGCGATTGAGCTCCCACCAAATCTGCAATGCTTTCAGCTTGAGTTAAATCTAGCCTTCCATTCAAAAAAGCCCTGAGCGAAAACTCTCCCGGCTGCGCCAATCTCGCGCCGTTTTCCAAACACAACTGCAAGACTTGCTGCACCGCCATAATGCCGCCGTGACAGTGAAATTCCACCACATCTTCGCGGGTGAAAGAACGGGGCGCTTTCATGATTAACAGCAAAGCTTCATCGACTAATTCTTGAGTTTTGGGGCGGCGGATGTGGCCGTAAATAATGCGGTGAGAATCCCAAATTTGCTGTCCTGGGGCGCGAAACAGAGTTTCGGCAATTTTTAAGGCGGCGGCACCGGAAACTCGCACAATGCCGACGCTGCCTTGTTGGGGGACTATGGCAGTGGCGATCGCTGCGATCGTTCCTCCTTTTGTTAGTGATTCAGACATTTTTATTGTTCACACATTTAACAGTTATCTCAATCTCCTGTTTTTGAGTATCAGGCAATTGCTTCTCGGTCTTCGAGGGCATAAATCTCTGGTTCGTCATTCAAAAAACCCAAACTGCCGCTTTTTTGGAGAATCTGCACGAGTTCCTGCGTCGAAGAATAGAGGATATTTTTGAAGATTTATCCTGCGATCGCTAATTGCTGGCAGGCTGACTGAGACAGGATAACATTAATTAGGGATTCAATAAGTTGTACGTTGATTTGACTCACCTCGAACCCGGTTGTTAAATTATACCTATCTCATTGACAGGATAAACAATTTCAGCGATTTTTTTCTAAGATATTAGAAGAGCGCGGCGGTCGCGCTTGAGTTCGATCGCCAATGCGATCGCCCGTCAAGCCCCATTCCCGGCGCGATCGAACTTAAATTGCTCAGCCCAATGTTTGAGCTATCCTGATTTTATGCGATAATCGAACATTAACAGGGCAGAGGGCAAAGCATGATTGGTCAACTTCTCGACAGACGTTACCGCATCATTAAAGTCACAGACTCAAGTGAGGTGGGAAAAACTTATCTAGCAGCAGATACTCACCGTCCCGGGTATCCGCAATGCACGGTTAGAGAAATGCGACTACCCGGCACAAGTTCGCAAACTCCAGAATTAGTCAAAATTATATTTCAAAGAAACGCTGAAATAATTGAGAAATTGGGTAAACACGACAAAATCCCCGAATTATTGGCGTATTTTGAGGAAAATCAAAGTTTATACTTAATTGAAGAATTTATTGCCGGTCAACCTTTAAGCCAAGAACTCATACCGGGCGAACCTTGGGCAGAAGACCAAGTAATTGCTCTGCTATCATCCATATTAGAAGTTTTGGTGTTCATACACTCCAAGGGCTTCATTCACCGCAGAATTCAACCAGACAGAGTGATCCGGCGCGAGTCAGACGGCTTCTTTGTGTTGATTGACTTTAGCTTAGACAAAGAAATTAACCCGGAACTGGCTAATTGTGATTTGTTGGCGCAAACCTCCCCGAACTCTGTTAAATCGCCTTTGGGAAAAAAACAGGAGTTGGCGGCACAGGAATTATACGTGCCGATCGAGCAATCCACCGGCAACCCCCGCTACAATAGCGACATTTACGCTCTAGGTACGATCGCCCAGCTTGCCGTAACGGGACTTGAGCCCAACGAATTGAGTTCCTTAAACAACAAAGGCTCCATTCCCTGGCGCAACCGGGCAACTTGTTCGGCGGGCCTAGCAGATATTATCGATCGAATGGTGGACTCGGACACCGAGGAACGCTATCAGGAAGCCGCCGAAGTTTTGGCAGATGTCAAACAAATCGCCCTAACCTCCGAGGCTGCTCCAACGCCAGCCACCATCATCAGGGAGGCTGCGAGTCAACCGCCGAGACAGCGCCCAACCAGACTGTGGCTCTGGGCTGCAATACCGGCAGCTTCGATCTTGACAGCAGTCATAATTTACTTTTGGCAGAGTCAAAGTCCGGCGAGGGCCAGAGAATTGTTGGCCCGCGGCGTTGTCAAGGCGCAGCAAGGTGACAAAACAGGCGCGATCGCCGATTATACCCAAGCGATCGCCCTGAATGCCAGCGATGCCGAAACTTTCTACAAGCGGGCTAACGCTCGCTACGACACCGGCGCCACGGAGCAAGCAATACAGGATTACACGCAAGCAATTAAAGTCAATCCCAGCCACACCAAAGCCATCTACAATCGAGCTCTGGCGCGCCGCGACACCGGCGACAAGCGCGGGGCGGTGGAAGATTTCACCCAAGTATTGCGGCTGAATCCTAGCGACGGTGACGCATACTATCAGCGGGGTTTAGCCTACTACGATTTGTCAGACTACCGCACGGCAATTTCCGACTACACTCAAGCAATTCGGCTCAATCCCAACGATGCTACAGCTTACAGCAATCGGGGTTTAGCTCGATCGGCCTCGGGCGACAAAGCCGGAGCAATGGCAGATTTTACCCAAGCAATTCAAATAAGCCCCAAAGAAGCTGGCGTTTACTACAGTCGCGGTCGATCGCGCTTTAATCTGGCAGATTATCAAGGAGCGATGGAAGATTATAGTAGGGCGATCGAATTGGAACCTGAGCAAGCTGATGCTTATACCAATCGGTGCAGCGCTTACTTAAATTTGGCAACCTACGACAAAGCAATTGAAGATTGCACCCGAGCCATTGGCCTCGATCCCAAAGATGAAGCAGCTTATAACAACCGCTGCATTGCTTATCTGAATTTAAAGCAATTTCAAAAGGCCAGCGAAGATTGCAGTTTGACGATCGGACTTAACGGCAACAATCCCAAAGCATACAGCAATCGAGGATTAGCTCGCTCGGCTTCGGGAGACAAACTCGGGGCTGTGGAAGATTTTACTCAAGCAATTCGGCTCAATCCCAGCGATGCCGTAGCTTACAGCAATCGCGGTACTATTTACTCAGAACTAAAAAACTACCATGAAGCGGTTGAGGATTTCGCTCAGTCGCTGCGGCTCAACCCCAACAATGCTAGCGCTTTTTACAGCCGAGGCCTCGTCCGCCGTCAACTCAAAGATCGGGCTGGGGCGATCGAGGATTTTCAGAAAGCTGCAACCCTGTTTCTAGAACAAGGAAGAGCCGATGGTTTTCAAAACGCACAAGCACAAATCAACGATCCTAAATAAACTATCAGTCATCAGTCATCAGTCATTGGTCATTGGTCATCAGTCATTGGTCATTAGTCATTGGTCATTAGTCATTGGTCATTAGTCATTGGTCATTAGTGATTAGTCATCAGTCATCAGTCATCAGTCATCAGTCATTAGTCATCAGTCATCAGTCATTAGAAAAAATGAAAAATCAAGAAGGAAGAAGGAAAAAGCCAAAATCACCAATTACCAATTCCCCATTACCAATTCCCAATTACCAGTTACCAATTCCCAATTACCAGTTACCAATTCCCAATTACCAATTCTCAATTCCCGATATGAACATGGTTGGCCAACTTTTAGACAGGCGTTATCGCGTAGTGCAAATTCTCAGTTCAGGAGCTTTCGGACAAACTTATTTATCTGTGGATACTCGCCGTCCGGGCCACCCTCAATGTGTAGTCAAACAACTGCGCCCTCCCAGCAACACTTCCACAGTTCTCAAAACAGCTTACCGCTTATTTAAACAAGAAGCAGAAATATTAGAAAAGCTGGGAAAACACGATCAAATTCCATTTTTACTCGCTTATTTTGAAGAAAGCAATCAATTCTACCTTGTAGAAGAGTTTGTACCGGGACACGCCCTCAATCGGGAAATTGTGGCCGGTCAACCTTGGCGGGAAGAACAAGTGCTGGCTCTGTTGGAAGAAGTGTTAAAACTTCTCGCCTTTGTACACTCTCAGGGAGTGATTCACCGCGATGTTAATCCCTCCAACTTAATCCGCCGCAAACCAGACGGCAAATTAGTTTTAATTGACTTCGGCTCGGTTAAAGAAGTTACCAATCACGTCAGCGAGTACGATACAGAATTTCCGCGCACCATTGCGACTGGAACTCCGGCTTATATGCCGATCGAACAATTTCAAGGCAACCCGCAATTTAGCAGCGACATATATGCAGTGGGGATGATGGCCATCCAAGCTATCACGGGTTTGCCCGGTACGGATTTGCCAAAATTGCAAGATCCGAGTCCTTCTCACACGGGGGAAATTGTTTGGCGAAACCGAGCTCAATGTTCTCCGGTACTGGCAAATATAATGGACAAAATGGTCTGCCACCAATTTAGCAAACGCTATCAATCTGCTGATGAAGTTTTGGCAGCTCTCAGCAAGCTGAGACACCGCCAAGAGCCGGGGAATACGGCTCAAAAGACAAGTATTTCTCCGAGCTTGCTGTCTTCTAATAGTTTTTCGTCACGTTTGGGGACTCGGTTTTGGTGGCTGATTTTCGCGGGGTGCGGGGCGATCGGTTTGGTATTTCTGTTTAATTATTGCAGCCGCCCGAATCCGATTAAAGCTAAGGAATATTACGAAAAAGGAGTAGAAAAGTCTCGCAATCAAGATGCGGCAGCAGCTTTGCAGGATTTTAATAAGTCTATTCAATTAAATCCTACAAATCCTGAGACTTTTTATCGGCGGGGGAATGCTAATTACGATTTGAAAAAGTATTCAGAAGCGATCGCAGATTATTCTCAGGCTATCGCTCTCAATCCTAACTATTTTCAGGCTTATTTTAACCGGGGGCTAGCCCGTCGCGATTTTAACGACAAGCGCGGGGCGATTGAGGATTACACTCAGGTTTTAAATCTCCATCCCAACGACGCTGATACATATTATGAAAGAGGAGTTACTTATTTAGAACTGCAAGATTACAAGACGGCAATTGGGGATTTTACCGAAGTAATTCGGTTGCAGCCGAACCTGGTTAAAGCTTATCATTCGCGGGGGTTGGCTCGCGCTGGTAGCGCAGATTTGCAGGGGGCGATAGGAGATTATACTGAGGCCATTAAACTCGATGCTCAGAATGTTGATGCTTTCTACAGTCGGGGGAGAGCTCGCTTTCACCTAGGAGATTATCAGGGAGCTTTGGCGGATTATTCTCAGGTAATTGCGATCGATCCCAAGAGTGGAGATGCTTACGCGAATCGTTGCAGCACGCAGTTGAATTTGGGAGCGCATCAAGCGGCAATTGACGATTGCACTCAAGCAATTGCGCTGAACGATCGGGATGGGGTTCCTTACAACAATCGCTGTATTGCTTATTTAAATTTGAAGGATTATCCCAAAGCAATTGCCGATTGCACTCAAGCGGTGACACTAAATCCCAAGGATTATAATGCTTTCAGCAACCGGGGTTTGGCTCGCAACGCAGGTGGGGAAACCCAAGGGGCGATCGCAGATTTTACCGCAGCAATCGGGCTCAATCCCAACGATGCGGAAGCTTACGCCAATCGGGCGAAGGTTTACCAGCAGTTAAATAATTACAACAGTGCGATCGCCGATTACGTGCAAGCCATTCGGATCAATCCGAATTATGCTGGCGCTTACTACGGTAGAGGCATGGTTCGCCGCTCCTTGGGAGACAAAGCAGGAGCGATTAGCGACTTAGAAAAAGCGGGAAAAATCTTTCTCGATCAAGGACTTACCGGCGGTTACAAAGACGCACAATTTGAGATTGACAAACTCAAGTAGTCCTGCCGTCATTAGTCCTGCCGTCATTAGTCCTGCCGTCAACAGTCAACAGTCAACAATGCCCCATGCCCCATCCCGGAGCAACGCTAGAGCCCCATGCCCCATCCCGGAGCAACGCTAGAGCCCCATGCCCTTTAAGAATTTTGAATTCGCTCAACCAAATCATAAAAAGGTTGCCAATTATCCTCAAGAGCGAGCGCTTCCCAAACAGCCTCAATCGTAGGTCTCAACAGCGATTGTTCCGGATTGTGCTGGCGCAACCTGTCCGCCATCTTGTCCAAATCGTCCGCCGACAAACTTTGCAAAACGTGACAATAAAACTGCCGCCAAGGTGCTATCAAGTCCGCCGGTTCCGCCTCGGTAAAAATTTGATTGACATCATCTCGCCAAGTGCGATCGAACTGTCTTCGCAGTTCAAAAAAGAAATCGTGATAACCAACTTGAGACTCGGCCAGCATCTTAATTGTCACCTTCAACAACTCATCACCATCCGCCTCAGGCAAATCCTCAAATCCCAATCTATTCAGCATCAACTGTCGGTAAGCAGTATTATAATACTCGCCAAACTTAGCCAAAGCAGCATCCATATCAGCTTGAGGAATCGCGGCTGCTAGCGGTTGCTGGAGCTTCTCTAAATTGCCGTGACAAATAAACGGTTGATTGCCGTAAGCATAAAGACCGTAATAGTCAAAATAAGCCGCTGTAAATTCCGGCTTGTAAGTTGGAATAAAAGCAAAAGGCCCGTAATCAAAACTTTCACCAGTAATCGACATATTATCAGTATTCAGCACCGCGTGACAAAAACCTGCCGCCATCCACTGAGCGACCAATTCGGCTACACGCTTGACTAAATCTGCATAAAATAGCGCATACTTTTCTTCCGATGAAACACCAGAAGTGCTAGCTTCTAGATGCAGTTCAGGATAGTAATATGCGATCGCAAAATCTAAAAGTTTTTTAGTTAAATCCGGGCGGCGAAGATAATTTAGTCTTTCAAAAGTGCCAAACCGGATGTGAGAGTGGCTAAAACGCACCATTACGGACGATCGCGTAGGAGAGGGCTCGTCGCCCCGCCACAAAGCCTCGCCCGTTTCCACTAAACTAAAACAGCGAGATGTCCGAACTCCCAACCGATGCAAAGCTTCGGCGGCCAAAACTTCGCGAACTCCTCCTTTGAGAGTGAGTCTACCGTCAGCGCTGCGCGAGTAGGGAGTGCGGCCTGAACCTTTAGTGCCGAAGTCGTAAAGTCGGCCGTCAGTGCCGCGAACTTGACCGTATAAAAAGCCTCTACCGTCGCCTAAATTCGGGTTGTATTCGTTGAATTGATAGCCGTGATAGCGGAGTGCGAGAAAGGGACGCACTCCGTGAAATTCGCCGAACGCTTCGATGAAATGCTCGTCTGTTACTTGTGCCGGATCTAAACCCAATGTCGGCAATAATCGATCGTTGCGGAAGCGGAGGATGTGCTGCGGAAACTCGGCGGCGGAGACTTCATCAAAATAGTCGCCGCCGAGGGATTCGAGGGCGGGTTCGTAATTGAGGGAAAGCAAGGGATTTGACATTTTTTTATTTTATGCTGAAATTGTCGATCGGTCTAAATTATATCTGGATAAGTTATTGTAGGGTGCGTGATGACTGAATGTTTTGACGACAGATAATTTTCGCCGCTAAGCACCCTACAGTTAGTTAGTTATTGTAGAGTGCGTAAGTTGTACAATCTTTGCTAAACACCGATCGGCTTTTTACGCTAAGCACCCTGCGGACTAACTGCTCGCGACCGATATCTGCGGGGAGATATGGGATGTCATTTGCTCCCCAATCTTCATGATAAATGCTTTCGGCAACAAATCGATGGAAACTAGAATTTTGCCAATTTTTGGGGGACTGGCCTCAACCATGTTTGATATCGGGCCTGGTTAATTACCCGCCATCAAACCTTTTTTTGTTTTTTGGGTAATCCTGAAAATGCTGGAATACCCCCGAGTTGTGCTGGCTTTAATCTTTTAAATGAACCCCTGAGTTGTAAAGATTTTACTTGACTGGATTTCGGAGTCATCTATTTGTTGGATAAAATTTTTATCAATTTCTGCCAATGTTGCTCTGTTGCCTCATCTGCTGGAAACAAACATTCAATTCGCAATTATTGCAAAGTGATATCGTAAGAAGTGCCTAAAGTTGCGATCGTTGAAAAGAACTGCAACTCCAACCGATCTCGTTTGAGGTGGACAGTCAGCAACAGAGTGTTTTGTGCAACTCGATTTGAGGCTTGCCAAATGTCAGAGACACCTGGATAGCTCATCAGTTCATTGAACAGTGCAACAGATTGCTCACTGTGTCCATTAGCCGTTACTGACTCGTTTTGAGCAGCTTCGCCGATCGCGCTAAACGACGTACTCATGGCCTCTTGATGCACCCGTCGCAGCAAATGCCCTGCAAAGTCCTCCCAATTCACCACAAACGGGCGTAACCCCTGGGGATGAAACATCACTCGCATCAAATTGACTTTTCCATCAGGGCAAAACTGACTCTGCAATGTTTCTAAATCGATAAAAGCAGCAAGCAGCCGATCTGCAGCATGGTTAGTTAACAGCAAGTTCCAATAGCGATCGATCGCAAAAGCCGGATACGGTTCCTGTTTGAGCAACATAAAATCGAGTGCTTTGCGAATTGCCGTCATTTCAGGAGCCGAAAGGTCAGTTTCAGTGTGGATGGGCGCAAATCCGGCGGCGGTTAACATCAAATTTTGCTGTCTCAATGGCACCTCCAAAACAGCAGCTAATTTTAAAACCATATCCTGACTGGGGTTGGCCCGTCCTGATTCCAAAAAACTGATATGCCGCTGCGACACCTGACTGGCGAGGGACAATTCAAGCTGACTGAAACCCCGCCCGGTTCGCCATTGTTTGAGGAGCGTCCCGAAAGAGTGAGCCAAATTGGGATTGAGCGGTTGAGAACGTTGCTGCATAAGGAGAATCGCGCTTTCATGACAGCGTTAATTACCAGGCAGGTAATTGTTTTTATTATCTCGCTTTGTCACCATCAGGTCATGTGCGATCGATTGACCACAACACCCCAGCCAGGGCGGGTTTTTGAGATTGTCAATTATTGGCACATATTGTTGGCGAAGGGGCCCCTACCATTTACCCCAAAACAATCATGCTGAAATCCCTCGATGCTTCGAAAACAAACACTCCCGTAAAGCTCTTGTATTTGTTAATTGCGATCGCACCTGCGATCGCCCCCTGGTTTTTTCTGCTACAATATCCAACGGCGCTGTTGTCTCCAAGCTTATTTCTGCAACGAGCTTTTGAGAACAATATTGCTGCTGCTAGGACAACTGACTTGCTGATTTCAGTTGTTGCGTTCTTCTGCTTCGTTGGGATGGAACAGAAACGGTTGAAAGTATCTCAATTGTGGTTGCTCCTTTACGTTGGACTGACCTTTGCGATCGGGCTTTCTTGCGCTCTGCCGTTCTTCCTGTACCGCCGAGAGCAAATCCTTGAACGAAACACATTCAGACAGTTAACATAATTGATAACCATAAGGAGGTACTGTCATGAAAACACCTTTTACTGGCGGTTGTCTGTGCGGAAATATCCGCTACGAATGTTCGGCAGAACCAATTGTGATGGGGAATTGCCATTGTCGGGATTGCCAGAAAGCAACAGGCACTGCATATGCTGCTGCGATGCTTGTCCCTCGCAATGCTGTCACTGTCACAGGAGATGTCAAATACTACGAGGTTACGGGTGATAGTGGAGGCATCGTCGCTCGTGGATTTTGCCCAAACTGTGGTTCCCGATTATTTAGTAAACCGCCAAATCCTGAACTCATGGGAATCATGGCAGGCAGTCTTGATGACCCGAGCTGCTTTGGGCCTGCAATAGATGTTTACACAGCCAGCGCCCAACCTTGGGATTGTATGAATCCAGATTTGCCCAAGTTCGCTAAAATGCCGCCACCAAAGAATTCAAATGTGGCAGATTGAATCAATCTCTAGTGAGGGTGCTGCCGCCACTAATTCTCGCTGTTATGTTTCAGAAGAGGGTTGACAAATGTACAACAAAGGTTCATGTCAATAGCGCATGAATAGACGAGCAATTGCCTTCCCAAGCTCTCACTTCTTGAAAGGCATCTGCGTTGCATCTGCGTTCATCTGCTTATCATCTGCGGTCGAGCAATGAATCAAACATTTATGCAATTGCTCGTCTATTGAATTGTCATTACTTAGCAACATTCGGGAGTCGGACGTGGTGAGTTCGATCGATCGAGCCATGTCATCGTTAGCCCGTGCATTTTAGTCACGGTGTTATACCATGTCCGCTCAATTATTCGAGCATGGACTCCGGTCTTTGATTCGATTCAGAAGGTGATGGATCTTGACGTATACCGGGAATTCTATCCCGACGATTGGCGTGTGAACCAGCAAAAGGCGGTCGAGGATGTCTGCGCTGCCGAGGACACAAATGTCTGGGTTGCGATTAGCACAGAGCGTAACTCCGAAGGAACCGACGCTAATTCAACCGTGGGCTTTGTCGCGGTGAAACTAGATTTGGACTCCAGCATGGTTGAAATTTACACGATCGCTGTCGATCCAGACTTTCAAAATCGCGGCATTGGCTCCGCTCTGATAAAATTTGCGCTCTTATGGATGAAAAATGCGGGGATGTCTGTTGCTATGCTCGAAACCGGAGGCGATCCGGGTCATGCGGCAGCACGTCGCACCTATGAAAAGCTGGGCTTCGGGCTGTTACCGATCGCCAGATACTTCAAGAAGCTGTAGATTTGTAGGTTGGGTTGAACTAATAATGTGAAACCAACATCTTCAAGAGATATCCAAACGGTGTCGTGATTCAGCTTGTCCAGTGGATTACTCCTACAGAGGATAAATAAGCGATCGCCTGTTTAAATCAAAGAATTTATGATGAACTTACGCCCTGCTACCTCCGCTGATTTAGATCTGCTGCGACGCTGGGATGAGAAACCTCATGTGGTCAATGCCAAAAATATGCCAAAAATAAAGGGCGATGAAATGACTATCGACCTCCGCTCCGCCACATCTGCTGATTTGGATCTGCTGCTACAGTGGGACGAGCAGCCTCATGTAATTGCCGCAGATCCTAACGATGACTGGGGCTGGGAGATTGAACTTGAGCGCACTCCAGAATGGAGAGAGCAATTGATTGCTGAAATTGATAGCCGTGCGATCGGATTTATCCAGATCATCGATCCGGCACTTGAGGACAGTCACTACTGGGGCGATGTTCCAGCGAATCTACGTGCGATCGATATCTGGATTGGAGAAGAAACCGATTTGGGCAAAGGCTACGGCACACAAATGATGCAGCTTGCACTGACTAGATGTTTCGCCTCGCGGCTTGTGACGGCCGTACTGATCGATCCACTTGCCAACAATACCCGCGCCCACCGTTTCTACGAACGTCTTGGCTTCCAATTTGTTGAACCGCGACGGTTCGGTGACGATGACTGCTTCGTTTACCGTCTGAACCGAGCAGATTGGCTTCGTGAAAGTGCGATCGCATCGCAGTAATGGAAATACAAAAGTATCCGACCGATTTAATTGGGTTCAAACAAGGAGAAAGATCGATGAACAAAACATACAAAGGAAGCTGTCACTGCGGCAAAGTTCGCTTGGAAGCCAACCTAGATCTAAGCAAAGGTTCTATGAAGTGCAACTGCTCAATCTGCACCAAAACAAGATTTTGGGAAACGCACATTAAGCCCGAGGATTTTCGTTGAGTCTCCGGTGAAAACGATCTATCAGATTATCAATTTGGTTCCAATAGCGTGCATCATCTATTCTGCAAGCAGTGTGGCGTCCGTCCCTTTGTCAGTGGATATCTCGAAGAGATTGGCGGTGATTTCTGGGCAATCGACCTTGCTTGTCTGGATGACGTAGATCCCAGCGAACTTGTCGAAGCCCCGATTCATTATGCAGACGGACTTAATGATAATTGGCAATCTTTCCCTATTGAGACACGACCCCTTTAGAATATCTAACTTTGAATTAAAACGACTTCCAATGACATATCGGTCAACACTGCAGAACCATGATTAAGACCAACAATCTTCAATTACTCCCCGTCAAACGCATTCACATTGAAGCTTTTTTGAGCAATAAAAGCGAGCTAGCAAAACTTTTGCAAGTCACAGTACCTGATAGCTGGCCTCACTTCCCTCAAGCATTTTCCCTGCCTAGTGATGAATCTCGCGAATCCAATCCGCCGCCGACTGAGTGGAATGGATATTTCTTTATTCATCCGCAAAAGTCAGTGCTTGTTGGCAACGGAGGTTTCAAAGGCAAACCGAATGAGTCGGGCCTTGTCGAAATAGGGTATGAAATTGCTACCGAATATTGGAATCGCGGATTGGCAACAGAGGCGGTGCAAGGGCTGATAGACTATGCTTTTGGTCGCGAAGAGGTGCGAGCCGTCAACGCTCATACTCTGGGTCAAACCAATGCTTCCAATCGGGTATTACAGAAGGTGGGGATGCGCTTTATGTCTGAGGTTGCTCATTCTCAATTAGGCACGATATGGCTCTGGCAGATCGATCGAGATGCTTCTAATTGATGATGTAATTGATTGCTTTTTTAATTAAAGTTTGACGACTTTTAACAATGGGAGAAACGATCGATGCAAATTCCAGTAGATTTTGCCGACATCACAGCGGAAACTCCAACGTTCTCAACCGTAACCGCCCAATACCAAGCCATCCAGACGCAGTTTAAAGGGGCTGAAACCCGCGAGCAACGAAAGGCTGCCCTTGAACAGTGGGATGCCTTGCGACGCAGACTCAGTACGTGGAGAGAACTCACGCATCTGCCTTTTCATCAAGACACGCAAAATCCCGAGTACAAAATTGCCCTGGATTATTGCAGCGAAATTTCGCAATCTCTGACTGCTCTTGAGGTAGACTTTAAACGGCAATTGATTCACAGTCCCGATCGCACAGGTTATACAAGACTCGCTCTTCGCGGACGATCGCACTAAGTAGGTAGGCGGGAACAATTCTCTTTATGTAACGAAACATTAAGTAGCGTGATTGAGGAGATTTACTTAGCGATCGGCGAAATTAGAGCTTGGGTTCTAGATGTTTTTAAGATGTTTGTTTGAGGTCGATATCGCGCCTTGTCATGGCGATTGCTCTACTTGATTTTTCCCTCAAAAAATCTATCTTACAAGATTCTAGGCCAAGCCACTGCAAAAAGTACGATTAAATTACTCAACCAAAAAAGCAGTAACAACCACAATAAACTGCTGAAAACTATTGGATTGTAATTGTTAAGTTGAGCCGCTGTCAGAAGCTGTTGACCTTGCCATAATTGCCAAATTCTAAAAGCTGTGTACATTGTGCCGCTGAACACTACCAAGCTGGGGAACAAAACACGACTCAAAATCTGCTCGGCTGCAATCTGAACTATTAAAACTATTAAATATAATCCCAGAATTTTTTTAGCTTCGGGATAGCGCCACCAGATTACAAAGGCAAATCCTGGAAGTAACAGTCCGATGAAAGCTGCTAATTTTATCCACATTTGAATAAAATTAGTTTCAGATGTGCTGTAATTTATGGTCTTTTCAATCGGCAAAGTATCGCTGAGAATTAACCAGTTGATGGGCAACAAAATTAAAGTGGCAACAGTGACAAACAAAAACGTTGCTTTCCAAGTTAATGGCACAATTTATTACCTCAATCTTTTAATTTTAGTAGCAATCCGATGGCGCCGCTATTCCCTGACAATTTTCCCGAAACTCTTGTGAGGTTTGGATATGATTGTTTGTTTGTACTTAGCTACTGAGATTTCGTTGGGGCCCCAACTTTCCATTTTCTCCAGCGATGACCAAATGCCGCAATACCAAACATCAGCAATCCGGGCAGAGAAGATGGTTCTGGAACTGCAACGCTGGTGACGCTGACATTGGGATCTAGGGCGTCACCTTGAGAGTAAATATAATCATGCGCAACTGGATCTTCAAGCATATTTGCTCGCAAAAATAGGGCGCTCCAACGTGCAATTGTTTCAATCCCAACGGCTCGATCTAGTGCGGCAGTATTGCGATCGGGGTTCGCACCAGCAGGGCGATCGACATTGGTGATGCTAAAGTGATTTGCATTGTTAACAGCAATCAAAGTTTTGGGCGGTGTTTGAATGTTATCAAAGGTGCGTTGGGCTCGATCGCTCAGGGCTACGCCATCGCTCTCGCCTTGAATCAATGCCACGGCAATGCCATCATTAGAAATGGGGACATATTCATTAGTAATGGGATTTCGCAAGTTGGCTCCAAAAAATACACCTGCTAATAGTTCTTTCGGCCTGGTAAATGGCTCTCGACACAGGAACAGTTCTGTGAGACATTGGTTGGCGATCGCCGATAAGCCCACCGCACCACCAAAAGAGTGACCCAATAAACCAAGGCGCTGCGTATCGACAACAGACGCAATAGGAGATGCGGGCTTTGTATTCTCGATCGCCATTTGAGACAAAACCGCTGCAATTTGCGAAGTTTCTGGCGCCAAGCTGGGTGGTGAACTGGGATTGAAGGGCGAAGGGCGTAAATGGTTGGGCACGACTACCACAAAGCCGTACCGCGCGACGAGGCTAGCATAATCTGAGTAGAACGATTTATCTACAAGCGCACCTTGCAATAAAAGTGCGATCGGGAAAGAGTAATTGCCAGAACTAAGATCCGATGGTTTGGGATAGTAAATGTCTGCTAAATCGTTGTTAGCAGATATCGTGGTGCTGTAACGATCGTAACCGTTAAATTTCGGCGAGTAATCGAGGGTTGCGGCGTAGGTTTTGCCGCCCAAGGCAACAGCAAGTGCAGCAATTGCACAGACGATCAATATGTGTCTTCCAGATAGAAAATAATCGCTAAGATTCATAATTATTTTTTGGGTTGAGAGCGCGGATTAAAGCTATAATGAATATAGTAAATTGCCGGCATTTTTTAATTTAAGGATGGGGAAAGTTATATAAATTGTATGAGCGATCGCCCTTTTTGTGATTTGCCATCGTTTTGAGAAATTTGTCAAGCTGTAGCAGTTTGAAAGCTTGGCGATTTACAGCCCTTGCAGTTCTCGTTTGTGCAGGCAGTTCCAATTCATGCGAGCTGCGCTGCCTGCATTTGCGCTCCAGTCAGCCTAAAAACAATGCCTTAAACTTATACTTAAAACAAATCTCATCAAATCTGCCTAAAGGTAGAGAATTAATTGCAACTAAAGTTACCTATAGCAGTTCTCAGATAGGTGAGGTATGACTGCGATCGGAGTTGTTGGCGCGTCCGCGACCTTACTATATAACCACCGTAAGAGAGTACGCGATCCCAACAACGTCCGCGAACTTATTTGAGAACTGCTATAAATAGTTTGGTTCAGGAAAACTGAATCATAAATTACAGCAAAAATTGCCAATTTTAAGTTATTGTAGGGTGTGTCAGGAGTAAAGGTTTTCTCGGATTGTTGATTGTTTTGCCTGACGCACCCTACGATTTCTCGTTTTCCGGGTCTAGCTGCTCTTTAAACAGGAACGAGAGTCGGCTCCAAAGTTGCCACTAATTTGAGATTGTACTCATCTTCAAAACACGGCTTTTTATAATCCAAACTCCACAGTTCCAGAGCGCAATCGTCCCCTGGATTGAGCGGTTGCAGCCGCAAGTGAAACTCTCGAACTTCCGGGCGGTGTTCGCATTTGAAATCAGAAATTGCGCCAATCTGCCGCCTGTCCAAAGCCACAGCCAACCGCAGAAAAGGATGCAATTTACTAACTACTTCCCGGTATCTTTTCGGAAGAATCAGAAAATTGTCGTGTTTCTTTTTAGGAGGATTCTTCCGGTGATAGCGAGCTAAATTAGCAATTACTTCAATCTCAGTTTCAGTGTATCCCAATAACTCACCATTGCGAATTAAATAGTAAGAATGCTTGTGGTGCGCCGAATGGCTGACGTACAAACCGCAGTTGTGCAGAATCGCGGCAGCCCACAGCAAGTCCCGTTCTTCGCTGCCCCAATTGTGCAGAATTCCTTGGGTTTGGTCGAACAAATTGAGCGCAAATTCTGCGGTTCTTTCGCTTTGTTCTAAGTTTACTTGATATTTTTCTGCCATGTGCAGAATGCTGCGCTGGCGGATTGAACCTTGATAGCGCAAGCGGTTTTCTATCAAACCGCGGCTCAGCATCCAGTCAACAATGACGCCTTCTCTCAAAGATCGATCGCACACAGTGAGCGATTCCATTCCTAATAGTGCCATCGCTTCCTGCAAAATCAACGCCCCGGCGAGAATAATTTCCGCCCGCTTGTCCGACATTCCGGGAATTGCCAGCCTTTCGGAGTAAGAAAGTTTGCGAAAGCGATTGACTAAATCGCGCAAATCTTTTAAACTTAATTGATATCCAGCCAGCGGACTCGGAACTGTTCCCAACTTTTCGCGAGCGTTAATTGCAGCCAGTGTTTCGATGGTTCCAGCAGTGCCGATCAAGCGGAGATCTTCGCCTATCTTGAATTGCGATCGCAATTCGTCGATCGGTCTTTCCAGCGAAATCCGAATATAAGCTTGCAAATAAGCAAACTCCTCCCGACTAATTGGGTCAGTTTTGACAAATTCTCCAGTCAGGCGCACAGCACCAATTTTGGTACTGGTGAGACAGCGAGGTTCAGAACTGTCTCCTAAAATTAACTCAGTAGAACCGCCCCCAATATCAATAATCACCTGCGACTGATTGTTAAACTCCATACCCGAAAGCACACCGAGATAAATCCTCCGCGCTTCTTCCTGACCGGAAATTAAGCTAACATTTAAGTCTAATTCTTCAGCAACTTGTTTGAGAAAATCTCGCCCGTTAGGGGCTTCTCGAACCGCACTCGTAGCCACAGCGATAACTTGTTCAGCATTGAAAGTTTTAGCTATATCTTGAAAACGTCGCAGAGTGGCGATCGCCCTTTCCATCACCTCGGGCTTCAAGCACCCTGTCTTAGCCTCGCAATCGCCCAACCGAACCGTATCTTTTTCTCTAGCAATAATCGCAAACGCGGGCAATTTCGGATCGATCCGCGCCACCACCATGTGAAACGAGTTAGTACCCATATCAATAGCAGCAATAATGCGATTTGACTCCGCAGCAGCAAGTGAATTAACCATAGGAGTGTATCGGGGTTGACAGATATTTATGATTATTTCACGAATCCAGTTAGGCATCCTATTAAATTAGGAAAAATCGCGAATTAGTTACTGGACAAGACTTTTACCTGTTTTCAATTCCGGCCCAAGTGCGATCGACCGCAGAGATAGTAGGTGATTTTGCCTAAAATTTGATAGAATTTAATGCTAAAAATCTAAAATCTAAAATTGAAATGCTTACCGAGTCCGATCGCCAATCTGAATCCACATTACTAGCCGTCGTGAGGCTTTTGAGATGGGACAAGCCAGCAGGAAGGTTAATTTTAATGATTCCAGCCCTCTGGGCGGTGTTTTTAGCAGCAGACGGGAAGCCTCCCGCAGCATTGGTGGGCGTAATTGTGTTGGGCACCTTAGCCACGAGTGCGGCTGGATGCGTGATCAACGACTTGTGGGATCGGGATATCGATCCCGAAGTAGAAAGAACGCGATCGCGCCCCCTAGCCTCCCGCGCCCTCACAGTGCAAACTGGAATAGGAGTTGCTTTAATTTCCTTTGCTTGCGCGGCGATTCTCGCTTTTTATCTCAATCCTTTAAGCTTCTGGCTGTGCGTCGCCGCCGTACCAGTAATTATCTGCTATCCCCTAGCAAAAAGATTTTTTCCAGTGCCGCAGTTAGTGTTATCAATCGCCTGGGGATTTGCAGTTTTAATTAGTTGGAGCGCCGCCGTTGACGAATTAGAATTAGCGACTTGGCTGCTGTGGGGTGCAGTCGTACTGTGGACGATGGGATTTGATACAGTTTATGCGATGAGCGACAAAGAAGATGACTTGCGTGTGGGCGTGAATTCCAGCGCTATCTTTTTTGGGGATAACGTAACTAATGCTGTGGGTTTTTTCTTTTTTGGTACTGTTGGTTTATTAGCAGCAATGGGAATTAATCTGCACTTGCACGTCGGTTTTTGGATGGCAATTTGTGCCGCAGCGGTTTTGTGGTTTTTGCAGTACAGTCAACTGCGGAAAGCGGATATTCCCAAGCCTGTTTACGGTCAAATCTTTCGCCAAAATGTTTGGGTGGGATTTGTGATATTGGCGGGGATGATTGTTGGGGAGATTTTTTAATAGACATCTCCAATAATTATTGTGGAACAGGCATCTTGCCTGTTCAAAAAGCGATATTAGTAATTATCTTCAGGTGGAAAAACGCCAAATCTTAATAGTTCTGTCTCTGCTACCACTGACGAGAGTTTGTCCGTCAGGACTAAAAGCAAGACAATAAACAGTGTCTGAATGTCCTAGAGTGTGAATCGCTTCTCCGGTAAATAAATCCCAAATTCTAATAGTGCGATCGGCACTACCGCTGGCGAGATATTTGCCGTCAGGACTAAAGGCAACAGCATAAACATCATCCGTATGTCCTGTCAAGTTGCTTTTGAGTTCTCCACTGCTTAAACGCCACAGTTTAATCGGTTGCTTCGCGCCACCGCTGGCGAGAGTTTGTCCGTCGGGACTGAAGGTGACACTATAAACGATGTTGTCGCTAAAGAAAGAACGAGGCCAACCAATAGGGCCGTCACCAGGGCCGTTTAAATTGCGGATTTCTCTGCCTGTGTGAAGATTCCAAAGCTTGATATTGCTGTCGAAACTTCCACTAGCAATTATATTGCCGTCGGGGGCGATCGCCACGTCGTGAACTGCCCAAACATGACCTCTGAGTGTGTGTCGCAATTCCCCGGTTTCGAGGTTCCAAACTTTCACGGTACTGTCAGCGTGGTGTCCGCTGACTAAAGTTTTGCCATTGGAGGTTAGGGCGATCGACCATACAGAAAGAACCACCCAATCATTGCCTTTCAGAGTGCGTTTCAATTGCCAGCTTTGAGTATCCCACAATTTAATAGTACCGTCGGGATTGGCACTGCTGCTGGCAAGAGTTTTTCCGTCGCTACTGAAAGTAACGCAAGTCACACCGCCAGAATGTTGGGTAATATTTTCGAGGAGTTCTCCAGTTGCGAGGTTCCACACTTTAATCGTTTGATCGAGACTGCAACTAGCGAAAATTTGACCGTCTGGGTGAATGGCGACTGATTTAATAATGTCTGAATGATCGGTGAGAGTATGTTCGGTTTTCCAAGTTTTTTTAACTTCCCGAAATGATTCTGGTAATTTTGTTTCTGTTTTACTGAGAAAACTTTGCCAAGTCGGAGGTTCAACAGCGGGGTTTTGACAAATTACGGGCAACCAGCTAACGCCACAATATTCCTGATTCCAAATGTCTTCTAGCTTTTTACGTGCCGATAGTACCGACCCATAAAAAGAACGCTTAAGAGCAAAATTAGTCAGAAAATACTGCAAAAAATCCTGTGCTACTCGATCGGGTACTGGTTCTCGCATCACAATACTTTGAGGAATTTGTAATTTAGCGAGTTGGTTGGCCAGTCCCAATCCATCACAAGAATTAAAAATAGCCAGTTGCAAACCGTGGGAAATCGCCAGCTTCAGTGTATTTTTAAGCTCATCGATATTTATACTTTGATCGCGATTAATTTCAAATATTCCTATTTTACCATCAACTGTTGAGCTATGACCAGCAAAAAAGAAAATATGCCATCCTTGTTCATCACTAAGCCACTCGATAAGCTGCTTTTTTGTTGGCTGTTCTAAAAATTTACAGTCGGTCTCGTCTGGGTCTAAAAGTTCAAATATTTGCCTGTCAAACTGGATATCTATACCATCGCTATTGCCTAAAACAGCGAGAATCCTGACTTTTTCAGCCTTCAGTCGTGGTTTCCCAGCGCAATAATACTCAGGTTCGCTTAAGGCAATTTCAGCTTTTGTGTAATTACCTGCAAATAAATCCCAAACCTGCCAAGGAAGCTGTCTTAAGTCATTATTTCGTGTTTGAATAATTAGTCTAATTTCTTCAGACTTTCTCAAATTTTGCTGTAAACAGTCTCGGATCTTTTGCCACTCAGTATTTCCCGAGTTGAGCCATTCGTTGATGCTGCATACTAACTTTTCAGCAGAGTCTTTACAAGAAGATTTACTCTGCCGTCTAGCTGTCGCACGAGATCGATTTCCTGACGCATCGTTAGAAAGTGGACTCACCTTTTTACTAAATGCAGCTTGCCATTCGCCAACTAATTGAGGAATATGAGATGCAGCGGGTAGATGACCTCTAACTACAATTTCGGGGCGTAATCCCTCTTGCCCAATCTCTAAAATGGCAGTAAAGCCAAGCTCGAAGTTTCCTTCTGATAAATTCAAAATTACAAGCTTTTCCATTTATTTATACTTATTAGGTTTCATCCACTGAACTCAAAAATCTTCTGTTATACTAACATCTCCCAAAATAATTTTTATACTGAAAAGCTCTGTAGGTTCGACAGCAAATTCTAGTTCTACGGAGTCCTCTGAATCTCCTGTTTGTTCTTCCATAATAATCGCTTCAGATTCATCCAGTGCTATGACTTGTAAATTTTGTGGTAAATGAACTGCATTATTAGTGGGATAAACCCAGACACAAATCCCCACTTCAGTCTCAGATTCAAGTGTTGTTTGGACAACAAGTGCGACTGCATGATTTGCCCCTAAATCAATTTTTTTTGCTCGTCTGATACTATTTTCAGGTACTGGGGTATCAAGGGTTATAGAACGAGCTTGCTTCGGGGGCAATATAGATTCTACCGATTGCCAATCCTCAATTAATACGAGGCTAGATGAGTCAATTCTTTGTGTTTTAACGATCGCATTTGGAGAACGTTGCTGAACCTGAGCCACCAGTTTGTCAATTAGTGGCTTATCTATTTGTTCGAGGGTTGCTCTCAACTCTAGTAACCATTTTAAGTCAGATGGTTGAGGGTTTTCCAAAGGGAGGGTTTCTTCAACAATTTCTTCCCAATTATTCACTCCTACAGCTTGACAAATACTGACAAAATTATCTTTTATAATGGGAATTTGTCGCCAAAACTTTCTCAAAGCTGCTTCACCGACTAAAGCATTTTCATGCCAAGGTACAGCAATTTTTGTCCATCCCTTTTTCTTTCGAGCTAAGTCAATAATTGCTAGTCCTTTTTTCGATGCTTTGAGTGCTATTGCCATGATTACCTCTACTTAACTGATGGTCTAATTCAGTTTTAGTTAATCCGATCGCTTTTGGGGGCAGTACCAGAAGCGGTACCAAAACCAACGCAGCCAAACCCAGAGCCACCAAGCATCCTAGATGTATGGAGACAAAAAAGTTAGGCCTAACTCGGTTGTCCCTTGTTCAAACAATTGACTTGGAGACACAAAAATGAATAGCAAAGTCTTGATTTCACCCCTCCTCATTAGCTCGATCGCGATCGGCAACTTAACATTGGTACTAGCCGCAGTTTCGGCTGTTTCAATCGCTCCTGCAGCCATTCAGTCAGCCAATCACATGGTACCGCGAATTTGTATCGACCGGCACGGAAACGAATACGTTTGTCCTTGATTGCTAGCTAAAATCAGGGGAAAGCGCGATCGCACTTTCCCCTCAATCCCACTTACTTGAGACGCTGACGTGCTTTACCAATGTAAACATCTTCATCTCGCTCAGCGGAGTTAGCATATTTCAGGCAATTTTTCCACGCTTCCAAAGCTGCTGCATCATTCCCCAAATGTTCTTGTACTTCTGCCATGATGCCATAGGTTAAACCGCGATCGCTATCTAGTTTAACAGACTCTTGTAGCTTTTCCAAAGCTTCTTCAAAGCGTCCTTGTTCCTTCCAAGCCCAAGCCTGGTAAATTAACAAGGCCGCTTCGACTATTCTGTCATCCTCAACTTTCTCCTTTTCAACCAGCTTTAAACCGTGCGAGATTTTTTGAACAGCTTTCGGCCAATTTTTATATTCAATGATGTACAAACGGGCCAAATTGCAGTAAGCAGCAGCAAAGCCACGGAATGCCGCATCCTGATACAGTTCGATCGCCCGATCGACTTTTCCAGCTTCTTCATACATCAACGCCAGAGTGTAGTAACTTGCTGCATTATCTGGGTTTATTCTAATAGCTAGCTCGAACTGCTTTCTAGCTTCAACTAATTCGCTAGCTTCTTTTAATTTAACCCCGCGATTATTAGCTGCGATCGCCGAATCTAGTGAAGTAATTTCTGTTACAAGCGGTTGGGGGCGCGAGCGCTTCTTGACTGCTTGTTCCACCACCACCTTAAAATTTTTTTTAGTAACTTTTTCTCCTTCTCCGATCGCCTCTGATACCAGAACCCACAAACTCTGTGCCAGCCTTCTCTCGACATAGCTAGGGGTATAGCCGGGAATGTTCATGTCCGCATATTTTATATCACCCCAGCTTAGACGAATAATTTCTTTCTCGGCGGCAGTCAGCCGCTTTCCTTTCTTTGCAACAACCCACTCATCCAACAGATTCAACACTTCTTCAATCTTCATCGCTTTCGCCAAAAAATATATATTTTATTCGGATTATACTATTAATTTTAGGATTTTTGTGAAGTTTGTGAACTTTTCATAAAAACCTGTGAATTTTCTTGTGAATTTTATCATTGTTTTTGTAAAAAAAATACTAGAAAATAGCTGTAAGTAAAAACCTAGACATCGAAGTTCATTTACTAGGAGGACTATTATGGATAACATACATAAATTGAGGTTGGCATTAGAGCAATATTCCGATCGCACTCCTCAAGATGAGCGGTTATCTAAACTAATTCTAGCAATTTACTCGGAATCACCGGATAGTCCACGCCGTCGAGAATTGATGGATCGATTGTTGCGGCAACTGCAACGGCTGCCCAAATTGTTAAAAAGCTCTCATCCCTATTATTTAGAAGCAGTTAATAAAACTTGGCACTGGTTAGATAAGAATCTTCACAATTTTTCTCCCAGACGTTCTCCTATTCAAGACAATCTCATCACTTGGATTAACGCTCATCTTTGGTATCGAATTTACGATTTATATGCTACAAAAACTCAAAACATACTTTCCTTAGACTTAGACGCTTTAGAGCGCAGTAGATTTTACAATGACGGTTTGGATGGTTTGGACGTAGAAATCGAACGGATTGAAAGACAAGAAAAACAAGCTTTAGCATGGAAGATAGTACAATACATCGATCGAGATCCAGAACAAAAACTTCGCAACTGCCATCCTCGAAACCGTCCCGACTGCAACTGTCAATTTATTGTTCAAAAATTGTTCTTGCAGGAGTCGCCAGAAAAAATGTCCACCATCGCCCGACAGTTGAATATCAAGACACAGACTATTCGCTCTTTTTGGAAAAGGACGGGATTCTCAAAAGTGCAAGCGATCGGGCGACACATTGCTCAAAAAAACTCTGATGTCATGTCTGGCTGATGCCGATCGCACACTTTGTGTAAAGTTATATTACAAAAACAGAAACTTCGCATAAAAACTCCGACGCACTCCAGATAGATACATAGCGGCGGAAGTTATGCGAGTTTAACCCACACTCTGTGTGAAGTTATATTACAAACCGCATAAAAACTCCGGCGCACTTCTGATAGATACATAGCGGCGGAAGTTATGCGAGTTTAGCCCACACTCTGTGTGAAGTTATATGACAAAGCGCATAAAAACTCCGGCGCACTCCAGATAGATACATATCAACCCAAAGTTATCGGATTAATCGAGGTGCACCATGTCTAATATATCGATCGGCAATCTGAACGACAACTATATCTCGATCGACTTCGCGGGTAAAACTGACCCCACAGACACCTATCGTTTCAATCGGCTCAATCCCGGCAGCTTTCGAGTTACGGCTGAAGGATTTACTTCCGTTGTCGGGATGCAGCTTCTCGACACTCAGGGAAAAGTCGTCAAAGACATCGAAACCAACGGCACAAATTCAGGAACTTTTAGCATCGATAATTTGGGTGCAACAAATTATGCACTCAAAATCTCTGCACCCTCGCGCGATACGAATTATCAAGTTAGTTTAACCCCAGACGGCAAAGTCGATCCGCTGACAGGCTTAGGCGTTACCTCCGGTTTCTTCACTCCAGATTCAACCGGTCAAGTTGGCTTTGACTGGCTGCACGACGGCGGCAATTATCAAGGTGAAGTTGCGATTTTCAGCGTGCAGGGAATGGAGAATTTCGATCCTGGTTCTGAGGAATTTATCAAAGAATCAGCAAGACGAGCTTTGAGCAATTCTTTATTCGGCCACGTCGTAATTTCTGACCCCACAGAAGGTGCAAATCCGCTATTTAACGGCAGTTTAGGAGAAGCGAATTATAACGAGGGACAGTACAGCGGGCCGAAAACATTTGCGATGAAACCGGGAGAGCCTTTTGCGGTGATGCTGGTGCCAAATGGTACTGTCCAAGATGTCTTTAACGATCCCGGTGCTGACGGTGACAAACGCCCGCTGCTGTCATTATCTAGCCTTAATCCAGATGATGCCTTGCTAGAGGGTCAAATAGCAGATGTCACTGGCAATGGCAAGGCATTTGCGATGGAAGATCAGCGAGTCGATGAAGGTTCGGATAAAGATTACAACGATTTGGTTTTCAATTTAACAGGTGCGACGGGTAAAGCAGTGTCGATCGACAAAGCGATCGATCCAAAGAAGGATTGGACTAAACTTGCTGGTGGCAAAAAATTGATCGATTATGTCAAATCAAAACTGCCGGTTCCGATAACGCCACCTGTAGCTGTAACGCCACCGGTAACAACGCCACCTGTCGATCCAAAACCGCCAGTAGCTGTAACGCCACCGGTAACAACGCCGCCTGTTGAGACAAAACCACCAGTAGCTGTAACGCCGCCTGTTGAAACAAAACCGCCAGTAGCTGTAACGCCGCCTGTTGAAACAAAACCGCCAGTAGCTGTAACGCCGCCTGTTGAAACAAAACCGCCAGTAGCTGTAACGCCGCCTGTTGAGACAAAGCCGCCAGTAGCTGTAACGCCGCCAGTAGCTGTAATATCATGTCCGGTTGATTAGGTATAATAAAAACTCAACAGCGCTCGGCAGAGTTTTGGAGGGAGTGATGCCCAAGT
>NZ_JAUBVK010000076.1:0-1546 GCF_036705795.1 Microcoleus sp. ARI1-B5 | reverse complement strand
CAGTCTGTGTAAATAGTCTGCTGCCGGTGTAGCCACGATGCCCTCCAGGCGTTAGCCTGGAGGGCATCGTTGTTTGGAGCAGCCCGATGGCCCACCGCAGTGGAGAGAACCGGCAGCAGGCGGCACTGTTTCCCGTGATGCTCGATGAGTTGGTCGCGCCAGAGGCACTTGTCCGCGTCATTGACGCATGGATTGGCACGTTGGCCTTGGCCGATCTGGGCTTTGCCAAGTCCATCCCCCAGCGCTTGGGGGCACCGCCCTATGACCCCGCCGACCTGCTGCGGCTCTATCTGTGGGGTTACCTCAATGCGGTACGTTCATCTCGCGCACTGGAGCGCGAGTGCCACCGCAACGTCGAGTGCATGTGGCTGCTGGGCCGTCTGGCACCGGACCACAAGACCATCGCCGAATTCCGCAGGGGCAATCTGCAGGCCTTGGTCGCTGCCAGCGCTGCCTTCGTCCAGTTCGCTCGCAGCCAGCGCCTGATCGCCTCCACCACGGTCGCCATTGATGGCAGCAAGGTACAGGCGGTGGCCTCGCGTAAAGCCATCGTCGGACCGCGTAGCCTGGCAGAGCAAGCCCAACGCAATGCCCAGGACATCGAGCGCTACCTGAGCTTGCTCGAAGACGCCGACCGCCAGGAAGCATCGACCTGCGGGCAAGGCGTTCGTGTGCGCAAGGCTCTGGCACGATTGCAGATCGATGGCCAGCGTATCGCCGATCAAGCCAAGGCGCTGGCTGCCAGTGGCAAACGTCTGCACGTCAGCACCGAGCCTGACGCCCAGGTCATGCGCAGCTTGAACAGCGCGCCAGGCTACAACCTGCAAACGGCTGTGGATGCTGGCAGTCACCTGATCGTGGCTCATGAGGTCTGCGCAGATGCCAACGACCAGACCCAACTGCAGCCCATGGCAGAGGCCGCAAGCAATGTGCTGCAGGCGCCATGCACGGTGGTAGCTGATGCCGGGTATGCCAACGGTACTCAGATCGCGGCACTGCAGGCTCAGGGCATGCAGTGCTACCTGCCTGCCAAGCGCTCCGTCAACAACCAGGGCGATGGTCAGCACTACGACCGCAGCGCCTTTACCTACAAGCCCGAGCACGACCACTTCGTCTGCCCGGCCGGTCAACTGCTTGAGCGCAAACAGATCACCCGCAAGGACTGCGCGGTGATCTATGCGGCACGCATCGAAGATTGCTCGGGTTGCGCGCAAAAGCCGCAGTGCACGCAAGCAGCGCGCAGGCTCCTCTCACGCCACCTCTTCGAGGACGCCCTGTACACGACGGCACAGGGTCTGAAGGCACGCCCAGAGATGATGGCCTTGCGACGGCAAACGGTGGAGCACCCATTTGCCTGCATCAAGCACCGCATCCTGGGCAATGCGCGGTTGCTGATGCGAGGCCTGCCGGGGGCCAAGGGCGAGTTGAGCCTGGCCGTTCTCGCATACAACTTCAAACGGGTCTTCAACATCAAGGGTTCTGCCTGGATGCATCTGGCACTGCAAGGCTGAGGCCTTTGCTTGTCATCGCCCAAAAAAAATGCCCC
>NZ_JAUBVK010000002.1:498344-554807 GCF_036705795.1 Microcoleus sp. ARI1-B5 | reverse complement strand
CGCCAGCACTAGAAGAGAACGCTTAAGAAACTTAAACCGCTAAGTCTTGCTAGGTTTACCTAGATTTTTAAAAGCGGCGAAGGAAATATTAAAGGATAAATACACTTTTTAGAGGCGCGGCGCCATTCAAGTTAAGGGCAAGGGATACATGGTTACTTATTTGCTGACAGGCCGCAAATAATGCCAAGACACAGGGGTAGTCAGAAACCGGGTTTTTTTCCAAAATACTTCGTTACTGCCCGCAGATTGAGAAAAAACCCGGTTATGAAGCCTTTATGCGTAAATCCTAGAGCCGTTATTTTTTAGCTCGAACAACTAAATCAATTAACTGTTCTCGTCCCCAGAGTTGTACCCCATTCGCTTGAGCCAGTTTATGAGCATTTGCTGTAAACTCGCTGTTCGTAATCGCGATCGCATCCTGAGCCGCGTAATACTTAACAGCACTAACAACTTCTTGCACGGCGGAAGTTCCCACTTTTCCTTGATAGCGTTTTGCCTGGATAACAGTTTTCTTGCCCGCTTTAGAGAGAATCAAATCCGCACCAAAATCCCCCGTTTTGGGTGTCATTGCGACCCCATAACCGAGATTGCGGAAACAGCAGGCTAAAAATTCCTCAAACTCTTCTCCCGTCATGCGATCGACCCGATCGATTAAATATCCAATTTCTGGCACTTCTAATTGCGTAGAACCTGCTAAAATCTGCTTAAATTTTTTCAGCAGAATTGCACTCAATTTAGGAGAGGGAGCATCTGAAGATAAGGGGGGAGCTTGTGATTCAGTATCTATTAAATTCGCAATCTTTGGCACGTCTAATCGCCCAGCAACTTTTATGATTTTTTGGAAATTTTGCAGCATATTTGAACTCAACTTATTAGGAGAAGGAGAATCAGAAGATAAAGAGGGAGTTTCTGATGCAGCTTGAACTTTAGTTTGTGCTTCAGTGGGTGCCGATACCGCATCCTCGATCGAAGTTTGCTGGGCTTGCTTTTGGGCTTGCTTTCTTTTGCTCAAAACAGCCCGTTGAATTGTCAGCAAAATTTTTCCCTCTTGTTGATTAATTTCACCGTCAGCCTCGACGATCTCAGTGCATCGCTTTAAAAGTGGTTCGGCAAAGTCAAGTTCGAGTTGTTCGAGTAAAATATCCAACTTAGGAAGCAATTTAGACTTATTTTGCACAGATTCAATCTCAGCTAAAGTCCTGGGATTTAAATTAGCTGCTTGTAATTCCGGTAATAATTCATCCCATCGGGTGAATTTTTTGCTGGCATAGACGACATACACCAAAATCCAATCCATCACTGTTTCTTGTGCGATCGCTTTCTCTAAATATTGCTCACTTTCCGCTTGCAATACCTCTTGTAAATCTTCGAGCTTGGTTTCGATTTCCGAGGAATCGAGATGCGCTTCATAAAACCGACAAGCACCGTATCCCATCACGTAAATCATTGCCGCACTGGCGCTAGCATTAATTACCGCACCCGCCAAGGGAATATTGCTGACAAGCGTAACTCCAGCTTCGATCGCTAAATTGCTACCCAAGGATAAACCGAAAATAGCGACAACTTCTGCTTTGCGATCGCTCGATCGCAAATCCATGCCATAGGCGGCAGCAATTTGATAAACCAACTCGGCAGATAACGCCGTCATTGCCGCTAAATCCATGCCAGCCAACGCCAAAGCCACGCCGGGAACTAAACTGCTAGCCAAGCCAGTTCCTGCAGCTAGCAAGGCTTTTTCCACCATCAAGTGATGTGCAATCTCTTTGGGTTTCTCGTGAGGATATTGGCGCTGTAACTCTCGAACTTGCGCCTCGGCATTTACGACATCAACAGCATCTATAGCATTAACTAACCAGTCGATTTTGAACTTTTGGGTCAGTTTTTTCAGGATAGGACTCTGGGAAATAAAAACTAGGGATGAACCCAAAAAATTGGGAACTTGCATTGCTGCACTTCCAGCACTCGCCGCTGCATTCCCCACCGCACTCGCGGTATTAACAAAAATCGCACTTCCAGCACTCGCCGCTGCATTCCCCACCGCACTCGCCGTATCAACGATCGCACTTCCAGCAGTGCCGGCGGCATTCCCCACCGCACTCGCCGTATCAACGATCGCACTTCCAGCACTCGCCGCCGCACTCCCCACCGCACTCGCCGCCACATTCCCCACCGCACTCGCCGTATCAAAAATCGCACTTCCAGCACTGCCGGCTGCATTCCCCACCGCACTCGCCGTATCAACAATCGCACTTCCAGCACTCGCCGCAGCACTCCCCACCGCACTCGCGCTTGCAGAGACCGCTCCGAACACGGAACCGAACCAATTGGATGTATCCTCTGGTTTAGCCTGCACATTCGATTTGGATCGATCGTTAGTTTCTGCTACTTCCGTTACTGACGGAACTTGTTCTGAGTCGGTGCTGTCTGTTTTGATTTCGTTGTTATCTGGCATGGGTTTATACCATTTATAAAAAAGGTTGCTACCAGAAAAATATTAGGTTTGTTTCCTGGGTTCTTGAAAATAACAGGTGCGTCGCTATTAGATTGTCGCTTTTTTTTGATGTCGATGGATCCGCACCCTACGATTTTTGCTAGTCATGGATGCGGACTAAAGTCCTCACTACAAACCTAGGGATTTTAAATCATAATCGAAGACATCAATTCATCGGTCATTTCAAAATTTCCTGTCACGCTTTGCACGTCGTCTAAATCTTCCAGCGCGTCCATCAGTTTGACGAGCGATCGAGCTTTTTCAGGAGTATCTATTTCTACTGTATTGCTGGGAATCCAGCGACTTTCCGACTGCAAAACTGTAAAACCTTGTTGTTTCAAAACATCAGCCAACTTTTCCAAATTAGGCACACTTGTAAATACCTCTGCACCTTCAGTATCCTCATCAATTAATATCAAATCATAAGATTCCGCAGCCGCTTCTAGCGACGCTTCAAACAATTGTTCTTCATCAATCGGGCCGCGTACCGTACAAACCCCTTTGTGGTCAAACATCCAGCCCACACAACCAGTTTCGCCCAAATTGCCGCCATTTTTACTAAAAGCTTCTCGCAACTCAGCCGCCGTGCGGTTGCGGTTGTCTGTCAGCGCTTCAATCAGAATCGCAACTCCGCCAACGCCGTAACCTTCGTAGCGAATAGCTTCTAATTCCGAACTCCCCCCAGCTAAACCGGCACCTTTGGCGATCGCCCTTTCTATGTTTTCATTAGGAATATCAGCCGCCTTGGCTTTTTCAATAGCCGTCCGCAGTTGAAAATTGCCAGCGGGATCGGGAACTCCGCTGCGCGCCGCGACAATTATTTCGCGAGATATTCTCGCAAAAACCTTGCCTTTAACGGCATCAACTCTAGCTTTTTGGCGTTTAATATTCGCCCATTTACTGTGTCCAGCCATACCGATTTAAGATTTTCGATTTAAAATGTGCGATCGAGATCGAATAAACGTAGGGTGCGTACTGCGCACCTTACACACATAGCATAAAATGCGATTTTTTGCACGAATCTCAACTTTAATTAAAGCGGACAACGGTTTCAGTGTCCGTGAGGTGAGAAGTATCGCCATTAAGTGCGATCGACCATCCTGCATCTTGCCGCACCACTTTCACCAAACAGCACAAAGAAGCGTTAATTTCCGTTTCAGCACAGCCCGCAAGCCCGATCGCAGTTCCGATAACCGACGCACCGTGACCTACTAATAACATATCCTCTGGAAACTCAGCAGCTAGGCGTTTAGCAGTTTCCCCCGCCCTTTTGAGACAAGCTTCCCCGGTTTCGGGATAATTAGGAATACCGCCTTTGTAGTTCGGGTCAATCCTCGGAAAACGCCTGCACAAAGCTTCGACGGACTCAGTTTCTGGCATTTCTGGCATCCATTCCGGATTCAGCCATTCGCACAGTCCCCACTCTAGTTTAATTGACAAATCGAGAGCTTCGGCCGCGTGATTTGCCGTTTGGACAGTTCGCAGAAAAGGGGAAGCAAAAATGTGAGAAATTCCTTCACCTTTGAGGCGATTGGCGAGTTGTTTGGCTTGAACGTGACCGTCTTCGGAAAGGTGGGGGTCATAGGGGCGTTCTGCTGTGAGAAACCAGTCGGGGTTAACGAAGTCGATGCGGTTTCCGTGTCGTGCGATCCAGACTGTTTGCGGCATGAGTTGGTTTGAGTTTTGCTTCTAGGTGTAATATTATATCAAAGTTTGTTAATTTGATTTGTTGCGAAGCTATTGATGATATTTTTTTTTACCGCAGATGCACGCAGATAGACGCAGATGGATGGTGGATTGGGTAAGGGATGATGGGGTGCGATCGTATTTGTTAATTCTCCCTTAGAGTTTTACCAATCTTGATTCTAAAGCTAAATTAACTATTCTTTCTAAAGAAGTGGATTCGTCAATTTTTCCAATGATATTAAAATAGTATGTTATGGACATCGCTAATGGCGAACCGTGACGGTAGTTTCGTCCATACTTGCTCACATAAAATGCCAAATTTTTGATAACATAATTGTCTCTGTATACTGGATCATTCACAAACCTCTCCCTGGCACCTAATGCCCTATAGGAGGTATCAGGCATTAACTTAGCTGAAGGAGAAACCAGACCCAGCTTGTACTCATCCTCATTAATCATTATGCCAATTCCCTTCCGAATATAACCTGTATCTGTGACTATTTCCCAATTCGTCCAAATTCTCATTCTAGCTAGGATTTTATTATTGTTGTATCCTCTGGGAAGTGGGAGCCATAAAAACATTGCAGGGCTATTTCGTCTGGCATCAAATCTAAATTCAGCAATCAATTTATTTTTTCCTAGACCATACTTAATACTACTAGAGTCAGTAAGTTCCTTGACCCGTCTATCACAGCCTAGAATCTGTCGGCGAACGCTCAAAACTCCTTCGCGTTCAGTTTCATTACATTGCTTGATAAATTTTAAAAGCAACCTTGGAGGTTCAGATAGAGTTTCGTTGCTGTATTGTTCTCGATATGTAATCTCTACTCGTGCAATATGTTCGGCATCTACATCTTTCAAGTGTAAATATAATTTTTCCCCGTCAGGAACGATCGCAAATTGCAAAAACTGAAAAAATAGCCCGTGATACTTCCTGTCTGTAAAATTATCCCTGTGAAATTTGGGCGAAATTGCTATTAAGCGAACCGGTTGAGCGTAATCCACGCGCTCGGCAAAAGGTTTGTGTTCCAACAAAGCATCGTAATAACGGGTTAACTGCTGAACGACATATCTATCTTCGCCGTTTTTCAACTCAAGCACAACTAACCGTTTATTCTCGTCCACCGCTATAATATCGCATCTTTGCTCGTTGACAGTGAATTGCCGCTTGATGACTGTCAAACCGAGCAAAATTTGCAAGTGAACTTCGACAAAATCCTCTAACGCTTCTTCATTTGCAAATTCCCATCCCGATCCTGTTTTTCTCAATGCGGCGCTGCTGAGCATTTTGACAAGTCTTAAAGTCTTTAACCAATTTTACCACTAATGTCTGTAGTGCGCCGGGGGTTTAAATAAACCCCGATCGCCCTGACAGCTTCCCAGCCATCCCGCCACAAAATCGCCTTTAAGTGGGAGCGCTATAATAGTAACTATTCGACACTCCCATCTCTTGACAAGTTATTAAAAATATGCTCATCAGTGAAAGCGATCGCGCTACCATTCGCTCAGTCGTAGAACAGCAACTGCAAGCATTTCAAAAAGACGATGCTGCTGGGGCTTTTGCCTTCGCCAGTCCCGGAATTCAGCAGCAGTTTGTCACAGCAGAAAACTTTATGCACATGGTAAAAATTGCCTATGAAGCTGTCTACCGTCCGCGATCGGTATTATTTGAAAACCTCGCCACTGTAGAAGGAATTCCCGCTCAGCCGGTGCTGTTGCTGGACTCGGAAGGCATCCCCATCAGAGCCATTTATCTCATGGAAAAACAGTTTGATAATAGTTGGCGAATTAATGGCTGTTATTTGGTTTCCCTACCAGAATAATAAGTTATCCTTACTTTTATGCTGAGCTTTTTTTGCTAATTCGCACCATCTTATTGCCGCCTTTTTGAAACTCATAAGGAGCCTCTTGAACTTGCACACGAAAACTTCTCTTTTTCAATTCGGCAATCACCGGGTTTAAGTGCTCGGATTCCTCCCCGCTAAAACTCTGCAACAGCGGAAATACCCGCACTTCCTTCGCAACCCGACACATTTCTGTAATTGCTTGCAGATGAAATTCTTCCGAAAGCAGGTGAGAATAAGCAAATAAGAAATGGCTGCACAAAGCTAAATCGAACTGGCCGTTCTCGAAGGGCAAAACAGGCAGCTCAGCAGTCATGTAGCGGCCTTGCTCAAAGCCAGAGGGAAAATCTGCTAAAAATTCCTGCATCGCCTTCATGCGCACTTCGCCTAACTGGTAAGGCGATTCAAAACTGTTCCACAGGTAGCCGTCTACATTTGCCTTAACGCCGTCAATCACAGTTTGATATGTTTCTTGGATGCGATCGCCAATTTCCACCGCCGTAAACTGATACACTGGATCGCAAGAAATCACCTTGTTACCTTGGCGAGTCATTTCGGCATTAAAACTCGCCGGGCCGCCCGCACAATCAAGAATTGCTAGCTTGAGGTCACTTGATGTCAAGCTAAACATTCCTATGTATTCATCCAAGCAGCGTCCCCAGGGAATTACTTTATCCAATTTTAGTGACACTTGTCTTTGTCCCGCAGAGAGAATTATTTAATATTTTACCTCAAATCAGGGCATTTTTTGTATCCCCTTTCTTGGGCGGGTTGATTTGTATGCCGAGTTGTGTATGAAAAACAATAGTCAAACGAAATCATCATCCAGAGAACCGCGAGTCAGGTTTACACTGTCTTTATAAATAAGGTACTTGATTGCCGCAGAAATTTTATGATTCCACCTGTGGATTTTGCAGCGCAGCGAGGCTACACTAGACAGAACGGAAAATAAACTAAAATTAACTAGCTAAATTAGTCTCGTTCATTGGCAGGCTGCAACCAGGAAAGAAACATGAAACATACCGTTCAAACCGCTACAAGTCTGAGTTTGTCAGCACTCCTGGTGCTGAGCAGTTCGCTGCCCAGTATAGCTCAGTTGCCTGCCATCAGAAATCCTGCACCCGCTAGGAACCCAAACCTGCCGAGAGTACCGCCGCCGCCACCTGCGGGTTCGAGTTTGCCGCCTGTAGGCAATTCTGGTTCGCTGGTACAAGAAGCGGCTTATACTTTAGGCCCGGGCGATCGCATTGCTTTAGATATTTTCGGCGTCCCAGAATTCAGCAAAGAATATCAAGTATTAGTTGACGGGACGCTCAATTTGCCAATTATTCGCAGCGTCTCAATTCAAGGGTTGACGCTGCAACAAGCCGCTACCGTCATTACCAAGCGATACGAACCCTTCATCAATGTTCCCGTTGTCACCGTGACTCTGATTGTTGCTCGCCCCCTAAATATAGGTGTTGCCGGTGAAGTTACTCGCCCCGGTTCCTACAAAATTAATGCCAGCAGAGAAGGAACCGGAGGAGGAGTAAAATTCCCAACTTTGATGGAAATGCTGCAACTTGCAAAAGGGGTGACACCAGCAGGAGATATGCGAAACGTCCAAATTCGCCGTCCCCGCACAGGTGGGCCAGAGCAAGTTATTACTATTAATTTGCAGGATTTTTTAGACACGGGAAATTTGCGCCAAGATGTCACGATCCGAGATGGAGATACAATTTTTGTACCGACAGCAAGTGCCCTGAATACTCAAGAAGTCCGTCAAAGAGCCAGTGCTAATTTTTCCGCTGATATTACTAAACCAATTGGCGTGGTAATTGTCGGGGAAGTGAACCGGCCGGGGCCTTATACTGTATTTGCTTCGGATGTGCGATCGACCAACCAACAAACAGAGTTGAGTTTTGTATCTATCGACCAACAGCAAGGAGCCGTTGTGGGGCTACCAACGATAACAAGAGCACTCAAAATTGCCGGCGGTATCACAACAGAAGCTGACATTCGCCGCGTGCAAATCCGCCGCCGAGTCAGAGGCGGTAACGAACAAACTATCTTCGTAAATCTGTGGGATTTGCTGCAAAAAGGCGACTCGACTCAAGATATTTTGCTGCAAGAAGGAGATAGCGTGATTATCCCGACGGCATCTAATGTAGACTTAGCTGAAGTTTCTCAACTCGGAAGTACGAGTTTCTCTCCAAACGCGATTAGCATCAATATTGTGGGGGAAGTGATCAGGCCGGGAGCTTTGCTGGTTAAACCTAGTACATCCCTGCACCAAGCTTTGCTCACCGCCGGTAGTTTCAATCAATTGCGGGCTAAAAAAGACAAGGTGGAACTGCTGCGTTTGAACCCCAACGGTACTGTTACTCGCCGCACTATCGAGGTGGATTTTGCTCAAGGGTTGAATCCTAATAATAACCCAACTCTCCGCAACAACGATGTGATTCTCGTAGCGCGATCGGGCTATACTAGGGTAGCAGACAATATTGCAACTTTCTTGCAGCCGATCACAGGAGTTGCAGGTGGAATCAGCAGCGTTAGCGGTGTTTTTACTGGGTTTCAAACAACTATCAACGCTTTTCAGAACTTATTTTTGGGAGGAGATTTCGAGCGGCGAAATCAACTCAGACAGATTAGATTACAGAATCAAGACAGACAGCGGCAGATCGATCTTCAAAATCAGCAGCAGAATCTTCAGCAGCAGCAATTTGAACTTCAAAGACAGCAGCAAGAGCAGAATTATCAAATTCAGCTCCGGCAACTTGAACTCCAAAGGAAGCAGCAGGAAGACCAGCTTCAACTTCAGCGAGACCAACTGAAGCTGCAACAAATGCAGCCACAAACTACGACAACTACTCCTTAATATCATCTTGGGTAAAATAACTTCAGTTTGTCAACTTTGGAGTAGCGGTAGGGTGCATCAGAAGAATGATATTCTCAATCGTTAGCTCCCAATCTCAAAATTGACGCACAATTTATTCCGGGCGTGCGTCACTTTTGAGATTGTGAATTTTGCCGGGAAATCTCCCGCGCTGACGCACCCTACAACTACTCCTTGATGTCATATTCGGTAAAATAACCTCAGTTTGCCAACTTTTGAGGACTAAAGTCCTTACTAAAAAACAGTTTGATTGCGGTTTTTTATTTTAAAGTACGCAAATCAACTCCGCACCTGCCGACTTTAAAAGTAATAACTCAAACAGATTTTTTATCAAAAAAATTGCGCGTTGTTAAAGGAGAATTCAAAATATTTAACAAAACTTTTCTGTATATATCTAAACCTTTGGCATTGAGGTGAACGCCATCTATTGTTAAATCTGCATTCAGAGCTTGTTCCTTAAACAAGGCTTGTATGCCGCGAGATTCCACAGGAACATTTTCGGCGGCGGCTACTCGATTGATGAGAACATTGATTTCGTCAACTCTAGCAATTGTTCCGGCAAATTTAGGGTTGTAGCTGGCGGCAAGAGTTGAGTAAAAAGCAGGAATCAGAACAATCTTTTTTGTTCCGAGCGATCGCATAATTGCGATCGCCTCTTTCAAATTGCTGACAAACTGCTCGTCGCTAATCCCGTACATAGCATCATTTGTGCCGATCGCCACAATCGATTTTTCGCAGGTAAACCGCTGTGGCACTACAAGTTTAAGCTGTTCTAGCAGCGAAACTGAACTCATGCCACCGAGCGCAAAATTAAAGTTTTCCGTTCCCAAAGAATCGCCCAGGGCCGAGGAAATAGAATCGCCCCACACGCAACCTTGATATTGCCGGTCTTTAATTTGCTGCACCTGATTGTACACCGAAACTTGCCACCACAGTGCAGAGCTAACTGTATCCCCCGAAGGTTGCGGGTTAGCTAATACCCGAAACGGGATGTACGCGCACAACAACAAACCCAAGGCGGCGGAGATTAATTTAAATTTAAATTTCATAAAACTTGCTGCTACTATTGCTGCTACTTTAGTTTATGCTATTGCTTTAATTCACGGGCGATGTCACGAATATTGTTGCCCAGATTATTCACCCATACATATATCAAACTGAGGTCGTAAAGTAATTTAGGACTTATATATGTCTAAACCAGTGGACTGGACAGTTGGCATCCCCGCTAGCACCCTTATAGCCGTCGGAACCCAGGTAAGTGGCAGATTTCCTCTCTTCTGGAGCAAGTGCCCAAAACTTACTCTACCGCATGGATGGCAAGAACATTACCAGCTATATCGTCTACGATGACAGTGGACGGGCAATTAAGCGAGTAGACTTGACAGGAAGGGCTCATGCAAATGTGCCGACACCTCACGCCGTTGAATACAAACACAACCAAAACTCAGCAGGAGACATTTACGTGCAAGCTGAGAAAACAGTTAGGCCAGCTAGATTGGATGAAATACCCTAGAAATTATGTTCATCAAACAAATATCCTTGAATGCAGATAAACTAATCGATTTCCAGCAATGGAAAAAAGCCAACGGCGATGATTTTTCACTCTGGGATTATCTTTTTGGATCTGCTAATATTGAAATTGCCATAGCTTTCACAAAACTATTCTGGCCAGATTTTGTCGAACATGAAGGCGGCATCTTTTTGTCCGAAGCCTTTAACAGTCAAATCTACGAACAGTGGAAAATCGAGCTAGGGAATGATGTCGCTGCAATTGAGCAGGTGATGAACCACCAGCACGTTGATGACATTCTCCCCGGTGCCCAAAACGCTAGCAGTGACAATTTATTGTATTTGGGACAAGCATTAGCTCAGATGTGGGAAAGTCGCCTAAAATCGCTTTATCCTCAGCGCCGTTTTCAAGTTAAATGCGATCGGGACGAACACACGGTTGTAGTGACATTTTTTCAAGATAATTAATCAACCCTTCGCCCCCAACAATTCAGGTTGTAAAACCTGATTTAATTTCCCACTGCGAAACCCCTCCAAATCCAAAGTCGCGTACACAAAACCCAACTCCTGGAACACCGCCACCAAAGCAGGCAAATCCGCATTTAATACAAACTCTTGAATCTCCTGGGCCGGCAATTCAATTCGCGCCGTATCTCCATCCGATCGCACGCGCAGATTTTTCAGTCCCAACTGCCGCAAATACCGTTCGGCGCGCCCCACTCTTTGCAACTTTGCAACGGTGATTTCTTCGCCGTAAGGAAAGCGCGAACTCAAACAAGGTTGAGCCGGTTTATCCCACCAAGGCAAACCCAATTCTTTTGCCAACTGCCGCACTTCAAATTTAGTCATGCCGACTTCTGCTAAAGGCGATCGCGCGCCCCGTTCCTTTGCAGCCTGAATCCCCGGGCGGTAATCCTTCAAATCGTCAGCATTCACCCCATCCACCACATAAGGATAACCCTTTGCGAGTGCTAGCGGTTTCAAAGTATCGTGCAGTTCGCTTTTGCAGAAATAGCAGCGGTTAACCGGGTTAGAAGTGTAATTGGGATTTGCCATTTCCTGAGTTTTTACTTCCTCGTGGGCGATGCCAATTTCTGCTGCTTGAATGCGCGCATCTTCCAAATCTTCTGGTAATAGAGACGGGGAAACAGCCGTCACGGCCAAAGCGCGATCGCCCAACACGTCAAAAGCGATTTTTGCCACCAAAGTGCTGTCTATTCCGCCGGAGTAGGCAATCAGCGCCCGTTCCACCTGCGCGAAAATATCTTTTAATTCTTCGAGTTTTTTCACTAACATAATTTTAACTTTTTGTGACAAACAGATAAGTAATAAAGCAGAATGAAGAAAGCAAATCGCGATCGGTTTCCCTTCTTCCTTCTTCCGACTTCCATCGGACTTCTTCCGACTTCCGACTTCCATCGGACTTCTAATGCTATTCTGGATCGATACCGAGGGCTGCCAATCGGGCCAAAAGTTCTTGATTTCGCTGTCTTTCCTGTTCCAGCAGCGTTTGGGCTAACTCCCGATCTTGCTGTGCGCGATCGGCCCGCTGGCGTTCATCTTCTGCCCGCTGGCGTTCATTTTCTGCCCTTTCTTCCGGCCACAAAAGCAACTCGCCCGCCGCATTCCACCAGCGCAGCCAATATCCCGTTCTATCTTCGCGAGTTCCCTGCCAAACTCCCAAAAATAGCTCTAATCCAGGTATCAAATAACGCCCGTTTTCATCGGGACTTTGATTTTCGTAACGCCCGGACTCTAGCATATAAACTTCTATGATGCCTGTAGTCGGTCGAAAAATGACATAGCGGGGAACTTGAATTACTTGTTCGTAAAAAAACCATTTGCCGATTTCTTCTGTATGTTCGACAGAGTATTCCGCGCCGTAAGTAGCTGAGAGAAATTCCATCACTACAAAAGGGATTGTGCCTTCGGTATGAGGCGTGTAGCTGCGGCGGGGATAGCTGTGAGGCCAAGGCTGCACAGGTTTCACGTACATCCAGTCTGGGGCTTTGCAAATAGTGCGATCGTCAATTGCAGCGCACAAAGCAAAATTAGTAACTGCGAGTGCATCCTGCATTAGTTCTGAATCAGCAAGTACAGACTGGCGCAAACCGCTAGCAATTAAAGGATGTTCTATATTATCCACGGGGTCATCTGGTAGAATAAAATCATCGGGAAGCAGCGGCCAGGTAATTTTTAGCTGCGATATCGGTTTGTGAATTACAGCAGTCATAAGTCACCTCATTTTACCAATAAAAGTTTGAGTTTTAGTCGAGATTGCCGAGCGATAACCTTGTCTATATCTTAGCGCGCTAATTCGACCATAAAATTCGTTTGATCGTGAGGACTTTAGTCCTCCAAATCCGAGGACTAAAGTCCGATGCTGCGAACCATTGCCCCGGGCGGTGCCGAATGCGCGTTTTAAAATTCCCGGCGGGAAAATATGCCGATCGCAATTGACAGCAGCAGCACCACATACAGCAAACCGTAGCCAGCATCTGTAATCAAACCCGCCAAGTAAGGAACTTGTCCGTAAACAGCATCGTTTCTCAAATTGAACCGGGCTAAATCCGGCAAAACCAGATAAAGTCCCATCATCAATTGTTCAATGCCAGGATTTTTAGTTAACTTGCCCAAAGCCACTAAATCCCGCGTCGAATGTCCCATCAAATAAACGCCAAATGTCAGTAAAGTTGCCAGCAGCGAACTGGTAAAAACCCCAAATAACATCCCGACAGCGGCCATGAGACACAGCTCAAACCACACGAAAAGCGACGCGATTAAAATGCTGCCTAAAGGGTAAGGAATGCGACTCAAACTCAGAATCGCCAGATACATAACAGTCATTGCTGCGACAAGCACCAATAGCACCGCCGACAGCCCCAAGTGCTTGCCCACAATTAACTCAGCGCGGCTTATCGGTTTGGCAACTAACAGGTAAACAGTCCGCTTTTCAATTTCTTTGTTGACCAGTCCGGTAGCCACAAAGACTGTGACAATGATACCGAGGATGCTCATAGCAGCCAAGCCGATATCTAAGATAATTTTCTTTTCGGTTGTCGCCGCCAATTCCGGTATCAACCGTACCGAGGCTCCCATCAACAGAGCAAAAATAATAATTAAGTAAAGGATGCGATCGCGAATTACTTCCCAAAATACATTAGTCGCGACTGTCAAGATTCTTCTCAAATTCATTTAGTTATTAATCCACTGGAAACTTTCGCCATACTTTAGTTTAAGTCAAGCGTGAAGTCGGAAGAAGGAATTCGTCAAGCGTGAAGTCGTCCCATGGAAGTCGGAAGATTTTCCTCGCTCTCCGGCTCTCGGAAGCATCTTGGCGGAAAGTAAAAAGCGTTTTTTAGGAGTGCGAGCTTAAGAGCTCGCTTGCCGCCGAATATACAATAGCGAGCGTCCCGCTCACACTCCGGCTCTTCCCCTCTCTCACTCTCCCCCATCTCCCCATCTCCCCCTCCTGACAGGTGTAGGTTTTTCCCTTGTAAAAACCAGCAAATCTAGACAGTGCAACAGTTTTAGGCTTTTGCCTCTTAAAATTTCAAACTCTTATGGGATAAGGCTTTTACCAAAAAACCTACATCTCCCCATCGGACCGTCTCCCCCGATCCCCATCAGACCATCTCCCACACTCCCACTCGGACAGTCTCCTAACGGTGAGAGACAGGCTCAAACTTGACTGTCTCCCGCAGTTCCATCTTTTTTCAGTCCGGGTTTAGAGCGTTTGATAGCGTCGCAGGTTACAGTCGCCCTATTGCCTGTATCGAACACCTCGCAAGATTTGGTAAACGAATATATTTCGGGTCTAAAAACCAGCCCCAGCCAAGTTGCCTGCATCTGTAACTGATAGCGTGACTCTCCTTGAACGATCGAAGTTTTGACCTCCCAGCTCGCATCTTCTGGGACTACCCCAATTGTTGTTAACGCTTGATTTTTCAGGAAAAATCGCTCGTTGTCAATATCGATTAACATTTGTTCTACCTGCGCCCACGGTTTTGTGCGGGCTTCATTTTGCAGGTATCGCTCCATTGCATTCAGGATGACAACTCCTCGGGAGCGATTAATTGTGGGCTGTTGAAATGTCACCACATAATCGCTTTGCCTCAAATCCTGCGATAAAACGCTGGGATATTTTTCTATCCAACCTTGAATTAAAAAGTGAAATGCAAACCAACAGGAAAACAGCAGGTGAATTAGGGTAATCATCAAAAACTGAGGGCGCAACAACGACCTGAGACCTTCCCGTTTTGATTCGCTATTCCAAATCTCTATTGTAGCCAGAACTACTACTGCTATAATTGGGCCGGATATCCATGCTATTTCCTTCCTGTCCGACGGCAATCTTACCAGCAACCACAAGCCAATTAACATGCTTGTCACCCACGGACTCAGACTTACTCCTTTAATCACAAAAGGTTGCTGGCTGGTTAGCAAACCCATTGAAAGTGTAAAAAATAACCAGCTCATATCAAACATCAGAGTTCTCGTCGGCCAGTCAGTGACTGCCGCCACCGACAGCAAAGCTAAAAAGATGCTGAGCAGTAAAGGCGTCTTCCAGTGGACAACTTTAGGGGGAATCAGTGCCTTTTGGAATTTTTTATTGGTTTCCCAAAGGTTGTTCGTCAGCTTAGTGAGTTGCTGAGTGACATCCAAAAATTGTTTCATCATAGATTTCAATTATTGACGCTTTGCAAAAACAACACGGTTAAAATAACGCAATTGCTAACAGTGTGGGCGATGAAAACAGCACCAAACTGGGTAGTTACTTGAAAAGTCTTTTTGGGAGGACGGCGGCTGAGGGTTGGAGGTCCTATAAACTGAGGTTTGGAAGCTTTTTTATTGCCGGAAACCAAGTTTCCTATGAATTCTAATCCCTGCCATTTTGCTAGAAAAGTTACTGCTAATAGCAAGACAGCTATCGTAGTTATGGTCGGGTAAACATTCGGTCCTCCGCCTAATAAAATATAACCGATTAGCTGTTCCCGCAAAGATGAGGAAAGCACGCTTTCAAGGCCGAAGAAAACTAACCAGCCTACGCAAGTGCAAGAGAGATTGAGGATGGCTGTATATTCAACGCTGGTTTTGGGGCCGAGTTTAAGCAGTTTTTGCAGAAACCACGATTCGATCGCGATCGCCAAAAACATAATTAAAATTTGCACCAAAACAGTCCGAAAAGGGAAAACATTAGCAATCATAAGGATTCAGGTATATAAGCCTGTGTTAGATTTTAATTGTACATCACAGGCGGAATAATCAAGAGCCGCAGGTCAGGGCCCCTAATCGGACTCGATCGCCGCTAGCAAAGATTGGGAACCCAGAGTGTATCGTATAATCTTTTGAGATCGGCCAACAGAAGGGAAATATTCAACATTCAACGGGCGCGATCGAATACCCACCCCGAGACAGACTCAAATAACTGCTGATTATGGTAAGGAATGGCATTGGTATTCGGACAGCCTCATCCCGTTCGGAACGCGCCGCAGGTCAGATTCACGTCTACGACGGCGCAGGTAAAGGCAAGTCTCAGGCAGCTTTGGGAGTAGTGTTGCGCTCGATCGGGCTGGGTATCAATTCAGACTCGCCCACGCGAGTTTTGTTGCTGCGATTTCTCAAAGGCCCCGGCCGCTCCTACGACGAAGACGGGGCAATAGAAGCTTTGCAGCGGGCATTTCCGCACTTGATCGACCAAGTGCGCACCGGCAGAGCCGAATATTTTGGGGCCGAAGCAATCACCCGCTTCGATCGCACAGAAGCTGTGCGGGGCTGGGATATCGCCAAAGGAGCGATCGCCAGCGAACTCTATTCCGTCGTGGTTCTAGACGAACTAAACCCCGTATTGGACTTGGGTTTGCTGCCAGTGGACGAAGTAGTCAAAACCCTCAAAAACAAACCAGAATATTTAGAAGTAATCGCCACAGGCCGAGCAGCCCCCGAAGGTTTGCTGGAAATTGCCGACTTGCACTCAGAAATGAAGCCGCACCACCACCCCGCAGCCGCAGAACACAACATTTCGGGTATTGAAATATACACCGGAGCGGGCAAAGGCAAGTCTACGAGCGCATTGGGCAAAGCTTTGCAGGCAATAGGTAGGGGTATCGGCCAAGACCAATCTCACCGCGTGTTAATTGTGCAGTGGCTTAAAGGCGGCACCGGTTATACAGAAGATGCGGCGATCGCAGCATTGCGGCAAAGCTACCCGCAGCTAGTAGACCACCAGCGGTGCGGCCGGGATGCTATAGTTTGGCGGGGACAACAGCAAGAGTTAGACTGCATCGAGGCAGAACGCGGCTGGGAAATCGCCAAAACGGCGATCGCCAGCGGCTGGTATAAAACGATCGTTCTCGACGAACTCAATCCCACAGTAGACTTAGAACTGCTGCCGGTGGAGCCGATCGTCGAAGCGCTGCTGCGCAAGCCCCGCGATACAGAAATAATTATCACCGGGCGCTGCCACAAACCCCATGCTTACTTTGACTTAGCAAGCGTACACTCGGAGGTATACTGTCACAAACACTACGGCGATCGGGGCGTAGAACTAAAGCGGGGCGTAGACTTTTAGACCCCCCAGCGGTGCGGAGTTGGCTCCGAGCCAGAATTATTTAAAGACGGCCCTGCCTGGGAAACCGGAAATTGCCAGAAAGCCTTGTAACCAAGTAACCAATCTCTCACTTTTCATTGTCTGGCGATCGGCCTTTTTAATCTTTAATTTCCTCCCCCGGACGCGATCCCCGAGCGCGAATCCAGAATGGAACATTCAGAATATGAGCCGCGTCTCAAGAAAGCGTGAGCACCTGAGACAGTGCAAAAGGATTATTAAAGGGTGAAGACATTGAAAATAAAAGCTTACAAGCAAAAAGTCCGCGAGGGAGAAAGTCTAGACAGGGTTAGCGCCAGTAGGCTAGACTTGCGGCTGGCAAACAGGTTAAACTACAGCGGCATCCAAACATTCGGTGTTCTAGGCAGTGTCTGTAGTCGCACAAGCGATGACCAACAAGAAGTAGAGGAGTGAAGCTGTATGACAACGTTAACTGACAATTCAGATCAAACTAATTTAAACACTCCGGGACTGGGCCCGGATACAATCTTTGCCGGAGCGGGGGCGGATTTAGTTACAACTTCTACCCTCGGCGGCAGTTTAATATTTGGCCAAGGCGATAACGATACTCTGATTTCCGTCGGCCCGAACGATACCCTATACGGTGGCAACGACGAAGATTCATTAGTAGGCCAGCGCGAGCGGGTTTTGATGTTTGGCGATGCAGGCAGTGACACCGTAATCGCTCAAAGCCGGAATTCGTCACTGTACGGCGGTGCGGGAGATGACTTGCTCCAAGGTACAGTCGATGGCAACCTCATGTTTGGTAATGAGGGCAGCGATACGATCCTCGGAGGCGCCCTCGGAAGAGACTCGCTCTACGGCGGCAAGGACAATGACTCCCTCGGCTTCTTCATCTCCGGCGGCGGCAACAACCTCGGTCTTGGTATCGGCGGCAGCGCCGGTGGCAATCAAGGCAGCAACTACTTGCGCGGAGACTTGGGCGACGACTACGCTGTAGGTATCAATCAAAAAGATACTCTGTTCGGCGGTAAAGGCAACGACACACTGATCGGTGTGGCCAGCAACAGCTATCTGTCCGGCGACGTTGACAACGATACTTTAGTCATTCGCAACACTAGCCAGCCGAACCAGTTTACTCCAGGCAGCTTCGTCACCATTGGCATTGAGAAAACCACCTTGCTCGGCGGTGCCGGCAACGATTCTCTAGTTGGCGGTATCGCCGAGTTTGGCGCCGGCAAAAACTTGTTTGACGGCGGCGACGGCAACGACACGATCGCGGTTTTTGCTACGCAGGATACCGCGCTCGGAGGTGCAGGCGACGACTTCATCACGTCAGGAACGACGGTGAATGTAACTTTGAGCGGAGGTGCCCAGAGTTCATTTGGAGGCTTCGCGGGTCGGAACTTGCTCGACGGCGGCGATGGCAGCGACACGATCGTTGCAGCTTTTGCGAGTGATAGCATGATCGGCGGCACAGGCAATGACAGCTTGAGCGGCATCTTTAATCAAGCCTTCGGTGGAGATGGCAACGATACGATCAATGCCACTACTTTTAATGTTGTCGGTACTATTCCTACGCAGGTTACTCTCGACGGCGGCCTGGGTGACGATTTGTTAATTGGCAACACCAGCACTAATCTTGCTACCACCGGCACCGTCACCAACTTCATGAACGGTGGTGAAGGGAATGACACGATCGTGTTTGGCAGCAGGCGCGATAGATTGGTTGGCTCCTTTGCTGGTAACGACTTCATCTCCTACGCCAGCAGTGTCAACTTTACCGGTGCCACAGCGCCAAACGTCATTACCGATAACTTAGGCAGCAACTTCATCATTGGCGCCAACGGCACTGATGTCATCACTACGGGTGCTGGCGACGACATACTGTTCGGCGGCCCCAGCATTCTTCCTACCGGATCGACATCTGACGGGGACGACACCTTAAACGCCGGCGGCGGAAACGACACGCTGTTGGGCGGCTTTGGGAACGACTATTTGATCGGAGGAGACGGCAACGACTCTCTCGGCGGCGGGCCCGGTGCAGACACGCTGATTGGCGGCGCGGGCAATGACAGCTTCTACTACAACAACTTCGGCGAGGGCGTCACGCTCGACTCCATCACCGGCGCGCCGGCGGGTACCAGCCCAGACCAAATCGGTGATTTTGAAGTCGGCAAAGACAAGTTGGTATTGAGTTACGATTCGTTCCTCTTACCACCATTTAACAATAGTCTGCCAAATCGACCTGCTGGTAAGGCGTTCTTATCGCTCGAAACAGGGACTTACAACAACGATCTGAGTCCGGCAGGGGCGACTCCAGGGCAACCCGTCCTCGTTTACGAAGGTGCCACCGGTCGCTTGCTGTACGACAAAGACGGTGCTGGGGGCCAAGCAGCAATTCAACTGGCACTGCTGAACGGCCAACCAGCCTTGACTGCGACTGATATTGTGCTGATTTAATTTAGGTGGAAGCGGGTGGGAGTCGGTTTGGAAAAAGCCGTAGCGTAGCGGGGCTCCATCCATCGCCCGCGCCAACTCTAAAAACTAATTGTGCTATGTTTCCAGCTAGGGATTGATATCCCTAGCTTTTTTATTGGCATGGGGAATTGGGAATTGGGTCGAAAAGTAGAATCTGTAGGGGCGGGTTCACCGAGGAATTTTCCCACCCACCAATAATCTTGATAAACCCGCCCCCACCCAACCAATAACCCTTATCAACCATCCCGTCCAACCGTTAAATTCAATTAATTCTGATTTTTTGGGTGGGTGGGGGCGGGTTTATGAGATAGTTAATTTTTGGCAGTTACGGTTGGTATAGCAGTTGACAGTTGACAGTTGACAGTTGACAGTTACAGAGTACGGGCATCAAACCGTTTATGCTGTGGGTTCTCATCTCCATTCATCAGGTTATTTATGCCCTCACGCCATGTGGCGGTTGCTATAAAACCCGCCCCTACATCATAAAAAAATCCCGCAAACTATCTGTTTGCGGGATTCAGTAGGCAGGAAACTTTTAGCGAATACTGTGACGAAGCAAAGTGACTAAGCTCGATCTACAATCTCTTTTGCTTTATCTTTGAGGTCTTCTTTCAGGTGCATTGCTGATGCTTCGTCCTGCTTGGCTTGACCTTCTAATTTATCTTTCCGATCGCCTGTAACTTCGCTCACAGCTTCTTGGATTTTGCCTTCAATATTCTTAGCTGTTGCTTCAACTCTATTTTCAATGTTCATTATTTTTTATTTTAACTCTACAACTACTAAGATAGGATTTTCTAGCTGAGTTTGAATCCGTCTTTAGACAGATTTGTGCTGAACTTTATTTCTAAGTTGCAGGTTCGATCGCAATTTCTACAAGTTTATGTTTGGAGGAAAAACCGGATTTAATGGCGATCGCAGATTTCGGCACTTTAAACTTTTTTGCCAACAGCACGATTAATTCTTGATTGGCTTTTCCATCGACAGGCGGCGATTTGAGATGTACTGTGAGGCTGCCGTCGGGTTGCTCTTCGATGCTTTGCTGTTTGGAATTAGGTTTAACTTTGACTGTGAAAATGGTCATAGTCAGAAGGAAGTTCGGCAACGGATTTTTTTACGGATTTAACGGATGGCCGTTCTGCCAACGAACAATGTACGGGATTTAACGGATTTAACAGATTGATTTTGAGGGAAGAATGAAGAAGGATGAATTACCTATTACCTATTACCTATTACCAATTACCAATCAGCAATTACCTATTACCAATTACCAATTACCAATTGCGTAGAAACTGGGTGGAATAAAGTAAGTCCGATCGTTCAAGAAACGGCGATTGTTTCTGAATGTTCGATTTTTGTCCCCAAAACTTTGAGAAATTCAGCCAGCCAGTTAGAATGGGCAGGCCACGCGGGGGCTGTGACTAAGTTGCCATCGACTACGGCTTCGGTAACGGGAACTTCGGTATATTTGCCGCCGGCCCGGAGTATGTCGGGGCTGCAAGCTGGGTATGCGGTGCAGCGTTTGCCTTCGATCGCGCCGGCGGCGGTGAGGACTTGCAAGCCGTGACAAATAGATGCGATCGGCTTTTTGTTATTGGCAAAGTAGCGGGTAATTTGCAGCACTTTTTGGTTGAGGCGGATGTATTCTGGGGCGCGTCCTCCGGGGATAATCAAAGCATCGTAATCGGCGGCGTTAATGTCGTCAAAAGTCGCGTTTAAAGTAAAGTTGTGACCGGGTTTTTCGCTGTAGGTTTGGTCGCCTTCAAAGTCGTGAATTGCAGTGCGAATTGTTTGGCCTGCTGCTTTGTCCGGGCAGACTGCATGGACGGTGTGACCTACCATTTGCAGTGCTTGGAAGGGAACCATTACTTCGTAGTCTTCTACAAAGTCGCCGACTAACATTAATATTTTTTTGGCTGTCATATTTGCAACTCCTGTTATTTTGATTTGGTTAAATAGCAATAGGCTTTAGATAAGGCTGATCCCCCCTAGCCCCCCTTTTTAAGGGGGGAACAAGAATTTGCTCAAAGTGGGTCTTTTTAAGGGGGATTTAGGGGGATATCCGAGGAATAAACAGTTTTAACCCAAGCGTATTTGGTTATATAGGATTTAAAAAAAAATGCGGGGCAGTTAAAAAGCCTGCCCCACGAGTTATTCTGGAATCTAGAAACCGTTGCGGCCCCAAATTACCATTGAAATTGAGAAGGAGAACAGAACTAGCACCGAAACCCAACCGAGCGACAAAATATCCATAGCTATTTATTGAACAAACTGTACAAAGTGACTTCAATGCTTATGATAAGTCAATTTGAGCCATTTTTGAAATGAGGGCGCTGTGAAGGATTCGTCAAATTTTAGTTTCGCTGAACGGGTAGAATCTTTGAAAGCAGGGAGTGTTGCTGCTTTGTCTTGTTTGCTTGGTTTTGGGACGATCGCCCTTGTTAACTTAATTCTGGCCCAGAGGTGGGATTCTCTGGCGAGTTTGCAGGTAAGGGGAATTGACCTAAATTTTGCCTTGAGAGGGGCGATCGCACTTTTGGGCGGTTTTTTGTTCGGCGTGACTTACCGCTACGCGATTCGCCGAGATACTAACCCGCAGCTTAAATCTGGCGTGGTGTTGGCTTTTGGGTTGGTGCGGGCTTTTGGACAGTTGGATGCTGGATTGTCTTTTGAGGCGGGGAAAATGCCCGCCCTACAGGAGTTGTTGCCGTTTGCGGTTGGCGGTGTTGAGAGTGTGGTATTGTTTGCGATCGCGGGTTTGGTTCTGGATTGGACGCTCGGGCGATCGTGGATTAAGCCTTTCGATTCTTGAGATTTGCCGTGTTCGTGGAGGCGGGTTTACGAGATGATTGGTCAAAGGCTGAGATTGTTGGTAAAACCCGCCCCTGGGAGTGGGGGCGGGTTTACGAGATGATTGGTCAAAGGCTGAGATTGTTGGTAAAACCCACCCCTACAGGTTTAATATCTCAAATTCTGGATTGCCGTAAACCATCTGTTTATCTACCGCCGACAAAACTTTATTGCTAGCAGCATCAGAAACTAAACACTGACAAACTAATTGCGCGACATCCGCCCGGTGAATCGTTCCCGCCACCCGACAATCTTCTGTTAACACACCGTTGCCCGTTGCAGGTTCCGACTTCAGTCCGCCCGGACGAATCACAGTATAAATCATCCCGCTTGCGATCAAATGATTTTCGGCTTTTTCCTTTTCAATTAACACCGGGCGCAAAGTTTCTAAAGCTTGCGGTGGCAAAGCGCCGGCAGTGTTACCGCTACCGATGGATGAAACTAAAATAAATTTTTGCACCCCTGCTTTGACAGCAGCATCAATCAAGTTTTTGTTGCCCAAATAATCGGCTCTTTCCCCATCTTTCGGCAAGCCGCCAACGGTGCTGATTGCAGCATGAATTGGTTCGCCACCAGCCATCGCAGCTTCCACAGCCGCAGCGTCCAAAGCATCGCCCGTCACGACTTTGATGCCCGTTGCTTCTAATTCGGTGCGGTTGGCGGGCGATCGCAAAAGTGCAGTTACTTGCATCTGTTGTGCTACGAGACATTTCGCGATTTCTAAGCCGACGCCTCGACTAGCACCTGCTAAAAAAATGTGGGATTTCTCTGTCATATTAATTTTGTTTTAATTGTGCAGAAATTGGTTTTCTTGACTGTGGATTATTATACAACAATCCTCGGTCAATTTTTGAATTAGTTTTTTTTTTACCGCAGAGGACGCAGAGGGCGCAAAGGAAGAGAGGGGAAAGATTCGCAATTTCCGATTTATATTAGATTTTTTTGCCTACCATTACTACCCAAGATTGAGCTTCGCGCGGTAAACCGGGAGGGCGATAGTAGTGGCTGACAATTGCAAATCCCGCTTGTTCCAAACAAGGCGCTAAAGTTTCATATTCCCATCCCGCAGTATAGCGTTTTCCCGTTGGCCGCTCGTCGTAACCTTCCCAATTTCCCCGGCACATTGACATGACAATTGCACCGTTAATAACTAAGGCTTTGTGCAAATCTTGCAGCACTTTCACCATCTCGTCGCTGGGTACGTGAATCAGGGAAGCATTGGCAAAAATACCGTCAAATTCTGCATTTGGCAAGTCTAGATTCAGGAAAGATTGCTGCAAAACTTCGCAGCCGGATAACTTTTTTGCTGTTTCTACAAAAGCCGGAGTTGCATCTAAGCCTACAACTGTGTGTCCTTGGCTCTTGAACGCTACTAAATCCCGTCCCGGGCCGCATCCTATATCGAGGATTTTACCGGGATTGCGGGGCATGGCAGCGGTCAGTGCATCGCGATTTTGGGATACGTCGTGATGCCATGTTCCTTCTCGGAAAGATTCGGCAGTTAGCTGGTATTCTGCGATCGTAATTTCTTCGCGTTTGTCCACAATTCCTCCTCTTGTATTATGTGAGATTGATTAATTCAGTCCTGGACGCAAAACCTATATATGTAGGGTGCGCTGCGGCGCACCTTACCGTTATTGGTTTGTACCGAGGACTTTAGTCCTAACTGCGTTAAAGCCCTGGACAATAGTTAAACAACCAGGGTTTTTTGGTTTGATTGGGTAACTGCTGAATCAACTTCTAAGAGAGAACCTTCGGGGGATTCGATCGCAAATCCCGCATCTCGAATCATGTCCCAATCAAGATTGGCGCTTTGTCCGGGAGTTGTGAGATAATCGCCCACAAAGATAGAATTAGCCGGGTAGAGTCCCAGAGGTTGCAGCGATCGCAAATGCACTTCTCGTCCCCCAGCAATCCGAATTTCTTGGCGGGGAAGCAAAAATCGGAACAAACAGAGAATTCGCAAACATTGGCGGGGAGTTAACCGATTCAAATCGGCAAATGGCGTTCCGGGAATCGGAATAAAAAAGTTGACCGGTACGCTAGTAACGCCCAATTTGCGCAGCGAAAGCGCTAAGTCGATCGCATCATCATCCGATTCGCCCATCCCCAAAATTCCGCCGGAACAAGTTGTGATTCCCGCTGCTTTGACGTTTTCCACTGTTTCTGTGCGATCGCCAAAAGTATGAGTCGTGCAAATCTCCGTGTGATATGATTCGGAAGTATTGAGATTGTGATTTACGCGATCGACTCCAGCTTTAGCCAAACGGTGAGTTTGCTCCTCGGTCAACAACCCCAAACAAGCGCAGATTTTGAGGTTATGATTTGCCTTGACGGTTTCTACAGCATCCAAAACGCGATCGAAAGTAGATGCGCTGGGTTGGCGACCGGAAATTACCAAACAAAACGTACCAGCTTTTAAATCTGCTGCGCGTTGGGCTGCATCCAGAATTTTCTCCTTAGCTAACAGCGGATACTTTTCTATTTCCGCAGTCGAAATTTTAGACTGAGAACAATAATGGCAATCTTCAGGACAAAGCCCGCTTTGAGCGTTTAACAAATAGTGCAGCCTGACGCGGTTTCCCCAGTAGTGGCGGCGCACCCGATAAGCTGCATTTAGTTGTTCCAGCAAAACCTCATCCGGCGCGCGCAATACAGCTAAAGATTGCTCGCGAGAGAGACATTTTCCCGCCAGCGAGTCATCAGCCAAATCGTTCCAATTGGGTAAATTCATTACTAAAATTAAAGGGTTTACAAAGTATCCAAAACCTGACGAATTATCCGATAAATCGATTCGAGTTCATCAGGAGAAATGCAATAGGGAGGCATCAAGTAAAGCGTATTTCCCAAGGGGCGGAGCAAAAAGCCCGCTTCCAGAAATTTGGCTTTCAATACAGGGGCGATGTCATTAAAATAACCGGAAACGCTTTCGGTTTTCACATCCATTGCTGCGATCGTGCCGCAAGTCCGAATCCGTTCGAGTTTAGGATGATTTCTCAGCCATTGATTCAGGTATTTGCGGTGCAGTTTTTCCATACCTTGATACACATTTGGGTTTTGCTCCAAAAGCTCCAGGGATGCAACACTCACCGCACAAGCTAAAGGATTTCCGGTGTAAGAATGACCGTGATAAAAAGCTTTGTCCGATTCATCTCGCCAGAAAGCTTGATAAATATCCTCCGATGCCATTGTGACAGAAAGTGGCAAACAGCCGCCAGACAATCCTTTAGACAAACACAGGATATCCGGTGAAGTTCCAGATTTAACCGAGGCAAACAGTTCGCCCGTGCGCCCAAAACCCGTCATTACTTCATCGTAAATCAACAATACATTAAACTGGCCCGCAAGTTGTGCGAGATCCTGCAAAAACTCAGGGCGGCACATTCGCATTCCCCCGGCACCTTGCACCAAAGGTTCGATAAAAATACCCGCATAGCCGCCCTGCTTTAACAAAAACTCCAACTTCTCCAAACTCGCCACCTCCTTGCTTTCCACCTCCTCATCGCCATCAAAAGTCGCCGGAAAAGGAACAACATCCCCAGCAAACATTAAAGGTGAAAAAGGTTCCCACCACAGCGAACTCCTACCAGCAGACATCGCGCCCACAGTATCGCCGTGATAACCTCCCTCAAAACTAATAAAGCTAGTGCGGTTAGTTTCTCCGAGATTTAGCCAATATTGAAATGCCATTTTCAGAGCAACTTCAACAGCAGTCGAACCATTATCAGAAAAGAAAATCCGCGTTAAAGAAGCAGGCGTATGAGTTATCAACTTCTCAGCAAGTTTCTGCGCCGGTTCGTGAGTAAATCCGGCAAAAATTACGTGTTCTAACTTTTGGGCTTGTTCGTAAAGAGCCTCAGCCAGAACCGGATGACTGTGCCCGTGAATCGTCACCCACCAACTAGAAATACAGTCAATAATTTGCCGCCCGTCTTCCAATTCCAACAGCGCTCCTTTGCCGCGAATTACCTTCAGCGGTGGCAGAGCCGTTTTCATTTGCGTGAAGGGCTGCCAAATCGGTGAAATTGAAGAATTATGTTCCTGATTCGCCGTCATGTTTACCCATTTAACTAATATTAACTCGCCTTCTAATATAGCAATTTTAAGTCAATTATGAACTTTTTATTTTTTCGTCTTTCTTGTTTTTTCTTCATCTCTTCCTTCGTGTCCTTAGCGTCTAAGCGCTACGCGCAGGCTACGCCAACGCGGTTCGTTCAAAAAAATCTAGTGTGGTGTTGAGGGCGGCTGGGCTGCAACGTCTTCCGCCATATCAGGTATTCCCGGGCGATGGTTAAATTTGTCAGTTACAATTTCCTGCCGGTCAGCCAATAAGTCGTCATTGCTCCTTTGCCTTTAACATTAATTTTACCGCGCTTTTCCAACAAATACTTATCGCACAGCAACTCATAAGTTGAGCTGCTAACTTGAATTTTACCGGGAAGTCCCTGAGATTCCATGCGGCTTGCTGTATTCACAGAATCTCCCCACAAATCGTAAATAAACTTTTTAGTGCCGATAACACCTGCTACAACAGGCCCAGTATTAATGCCAATGCGGATATTGAGAGGTTTACCTGATTCGCGGAATTTCATAATTTCTTGCTGCATTTTTATAGCCATTTCGGCAATAGATTCGGCGTGATTTGTACAGGGAAGCGGCAAACCGCCTGCTACCATATAATTGTCGCCGATCGTCTTAATTTTTTCTAAGCCGTATTGCTCGCTCAGGCGATCGAAAGCTGAAAATATTTTGTTAAGCAACTCGACTAATTCTTCAGGAGAAGTGCGCGAAGATATTTCGGTAAAGCCCACAATATCAGCAAACAAAATTGTAACCTCGGCAAATCCGTCCGCAATATTTATCTGACCTTGTTTTAGGCGATCGGCAATCATTTCCGGTAAAATATTTAGCAATAAACGTTCCGACTTTTCTTGTTCGGCGCGCAATACTTCCTCAGCTTGTTTCCGCTGTGCGATTTCCTTGTATACTCGGTGAAACATTTGATTGAATGCGACCATGAGTTCTCCCAACTCGTCATCGCGCTTGACAGACAGAGAGTAAAAATCAGGTTTTTCTCGATCTTTGCTCAAAGCGTCTCCAGCAGCGATCAAGTCATCGCGCAATCTCAAGATAGGTGCAATTACTGTCACCCCTAAAAAGAACATAGTCACAGAAGTGACAAAAGCTGATATAATAATGACTAGAACAGCAATGCGCTCGATAAAGGCGTAGAGTTCCGGTTGAACAGTAGAAGCATCGTGACGCACAATTAAGATGTAATCGCCTCCCAAATGTCGCTCCGTCCAAGCAATATCGTAGCGCTTGCCATTGGAATTGTGCTTGTGAACTATACGAGCAATTTTTAGTTGCTCTAAACTGATTTCTGGCGGTTCGCCAAGTGTATATATTAGCTGACCGTTAGCTTGGTAAATAGACAGTCCTAATACTACTTGAGAATCCTTAGTAATATTTTTTACTTCTTCTTGCAAGAAAGTGCGATCGGAAATATCTTGTGCGAGCAAAAACTCTAGGGAATCAACAGTCGCCCGAGATAGCTGTTCCAGTTGACTTAAAAGTTCATTTTCGCGCCGAAAATAAGAGGGAACTAAAATAATTCCCTCTATGACAAGAATGCTAGCAAATACCCACAACGCTATTTGCCTAGACAAGCGAGATTTGAAAAATTCCAAAAATGATAAAATGCGCACTGACATAAAATTTACTATTCTGCAAATGGCTAATTTAGGACATGGGAAAAGAAACCAGGTTTCTCGCAATAAATTTTGGGTTCGTCAACCAAGCAACCGCGCTGAAACCGGGTGCGCTCGCATCGCCTGTGTATTTCCTGTAATTGTCAGCAGTCAGCAGCCAGCAGCCATTAACCGTTAGTTCTTGGCTGCTGGCTGCTGACTAATATCATGTCCGATTGATTAACCATAATATCCCGGTCGGGGCGGGTTTTTGAGATTGTTAATTACTGGCAGGTATTGTTGGCTCACGGGCCCCTACGAAAATCGCGGTCGATCGACCGGACATGATATAATGACTGATGACTCCGGACTAACTAGCAGACCCCTTAATAATATAATAAACAAATTAAACCGAAACTACACTAACTAATCGGCCTGCAAGCAAATAAGTATTCATATCGCCCTTGCCTTTGATGTGGATAATTCCTCTGTCTTCAAACAGATACTTATTTTGCAAGATATCGTAAGTTGATTGTGTGACTTGAATCGCGCCGGCAATCCCGTGGGATTCCATGCGGGCTGCGGTATTGACGGCATCGCCCCAGAGGTCGTAAATAAATTTTTTGGTGCCAATAACCCCGGCAATCGCAGGCCCGGTATTGATGCCGATGCGAATGTTAATTCCTGCATGATGTTTGGCATTAAATTTTGCTAGTTCCTCCTGCATATCTAAGGCCATTTCCGCAATGCTTTCGGCGTGGTTGGTGCTGGGATTTGGCAAACCTCCCACTACCATGTAAGCATCTCCGATTGTTTTGATTTTTTCCAAGCCGTACTTTTCCGTCAAACCATCGAAGGCTGAAAAAATTTCGTTGAGAAATTCGAGCAATTCTTCGGGAGATATTTGTGCTGACAGCACGGTAAAGCCCACGATATCCGCAAACAAAATCGTGACTTCTGCGAAGCCGTCAGCAATGCTGCTTTGACCGTCTTTTAGCTTGGCAGCAATGGATTCGGGTAAAATATTGAGCAGCAGGCGATCGCACTTTTCCTGTTCTTTTACCAATTCTACATTAGTTTCTTGCAATTGTGCCGTGCGTTCCCTGACGCGCTGTTCTAATTGTTTAGCATTTTGGCGCAACCTGCTGATAGATAAAGTTAATCCTGTCACCCCTAAAATTGAAAGTCCTACTAACAGTAAAAACAGGTTTTTCAGTTCGCTGCGAGTATTTTGAGTGATGGTATCGAGAGGTTGAGTAATTTCTAAGATCCCCCGCACATCTCCCACTTTCCAATCTTTTTTAGGACTGTCGCGGTTAGTGTTGTGACAGTTAACGCAGCTAGGAGTTAGAATATCTGCCTCGGCATATCGAAAGGCTGGTTTGCCGTGAAAATCCTCACGGCGGAAAAATTTTTGTGTCGGATTTTGCGTCAAATAGGTAAGAGCTTGCCGTTCAAAATCGTCTCGGGTTCCACCTTCTTCTCGCCGCCAGGGAAACGGGTAGTCGCTGTAGAGACGAACTGATACTTCGGGATTTTTGTTGGTGATCTGGTTGCCGAGATCTATTAAGAAGGTGGCAGGTACGGGAACTGTTACTTTTGTCGGGCGGTACTCGTGGGTGAAGTTAATCGCTTTAGCGGTGTTTAGAGGATTGACAACATCGGAACTGTAAAGGGTGCGGGCTTCTTTAATAGCTTGGGCGTAGAGGGAGGCATTTTGCAGCGCTTGCGATTCAATTAGGGTGGAGGAAAGACGAGACATATTTGCCATCGCTACTCCTACACCTACACAAAATAAAATTGTCACCGCAAGGAGAATTCGCTTGTAAATTAATTGGCTGATGGCAGCCCGACTGCTAGAAATCAACTGGCGCATGGTATCCTAAAGTGTGAGGTTTAGTCTTGATTTGATTTTATGCACTACTAACATAACACTGCTTTTTCAGACTGTTTTGCTGATGCCTGGGGTAAAGCAAGACTCTCTGAGTGCAAGGGATGGTTAATTATTGTTTACCGCCAGTGTTTGGCCGAACCGTAAAAGTACGCATAAGTTTATAACTGTTTTCAGTTGAGTGAAGTAAAGATATCGGGTAAGGACAGGGCTTGACCTAAGTCCCTACTTCACGCAATTTTTGCTCTGTCTCGGTTAGGATAGCGATTGTAGTCTATAATTGGCGATCGTGAATTCTGACTCTACTGCCTCACCTGCGCGCCACGAAATTTATCCGGGAGAAGTTTTCGTCAATACTGCTGATTTTGATACCGGTATTCGGCGACTTTTACCTAAATATGACGAAATGCTGGATGTATTAGCCGGCTGCATTGCTAACACAAACCACCGCATTTTAGAACTCGGCTGCGGTACGGGGGAACTGAGTTTAAAAGTTCTCCAACGCTACCCGTCTGCGGAAATAGTTGCTGTCGATTACTCGCCGCGAATGCTTGATTTTGCGCGCGCAAAAATAAAGTCCGCAGGATACGCAGCCCGGTGGACTGGCATAGAATTGGATTTTGGAGAATGGGCGAACAATCCAAATGTTTTAGGTTTGGGGGATAAATTTAATGCTGCCATTTCATCTCTGGCAATTCACCATCTTGAGGACGAGATGAAGCTGAAATTGTTTCAACGGATTCGCGAAAGTTTAAATGCTGGTGGCTGTTTTTGGAATGCCGATCCTCTTTTAGCAGAATCAGCAGCAATGAAAGATATTTATCAAGCGGCGCGTGAAGATTGGGCGCTAAATCAGGGGGAAACTTTAGCACAAATTCGCGCAAATGTGGGGACGAGTGTCTCTTACGGGTATTCTAATCCCGATCGCCTAGCTACACTTGCGGCACAGTTGGAAATGTTGGCAAATGCTGGATTTGACACTGTTGCAGTTCCTTGGAAATACTACGGTATGGCGGTGTTTGGGGGATTTGTTAATTGAAAAAAAGCAGTCTTGGATGCAGAACTTCTGTATTGCAGGTTTGCAGTGCGCGCCTTACCGCTTGAGGAAAGATGGCAGTTAGTATTTTATGTTACTAATTTCGGCTGGATAAAATATATAATACTGTCAGGATTGAGGACACAAAATGACTGCAACTGCAATTCAAAGTATTGACTGGGATGCTTTTTGTTCGGAACTCTCGGGAATCGAAATAATTCGCGATCGCGCGCAAGTTGTCAAGCTATCTCAAGACTATTATCACTTCAGTCCAGTTTTGCAACCTCTCTTAAGTGATAAAACAGGAGATTTAGTAGTTCGTCCCGCCAGCGAAGCCGAAGTTTTGCGGATTGCGGCAGCCTGCGTCAAATCGAAAATTCCGCTAACTGTCAGAGGTGCGGGAACGGGCAATTACGGGCAGTGCATTCCCCTCAACGGCGGCGTCATTTTAGATACCAGCAAAATGAACAATATCCGGTGGATAAAACCGGGTTTAGCTTGCGTAGAACCAGGGGTGAAAATGTCGGTTTTCGACAAAGGAGCGCGAGAAACTGGTTGGGAATTGCGGATGGTTCCCTCAACTTACCGCACCGCAACGATTGGGGGATTTATCGGCGGCGGTAGCGGGGGAATTGGTTCGATAACTTACGGGCAATTGCGCGATCGGGGAAATCTTCATGCCGTTCGAGTCGTTACAATGGAAGACGAGCCCCGCGTCATCGAATTGCGCGGCGATGAAGTGCAAAAAGTCAATCACGCTTACGGCACAAATGGGATTATTACTGAGTTAGAAATTCCCCTCGCCCCTGCTTATCCTTGGGCGGAAATCATCGTCGCTTTTGACGATTTTATGACATCGGCTAACTTCGGTCAAGCTTTGGGCGATGCTGACGGAATTATCAAAAAACTAATTTGTGTTTGTGCTTGGCCGATTCCTGCTTATTTTACTGCTTTCCGCGATGCGATTCCTGAAGGTAAGCACTGCGCTTTGTTAATGGTAGCTGAATCTTGTCTGGAACCGCTGCAAGATTTGGTGCGCGAATATGGCGGCACGATTTGCTATCAAAAAAGCGCGCAAGAAGCGAGCAAAGGTGCGGCAATTGCTGAATATACTTGGAATCATACAACTCTGCACGCTCGCAGCGCTGACCCGTCTCTGACTTATTTGCAGACGCTTTTTCCGGCAGATAAAGGTTTGAAATTAGTTGAGCAACTGTATAATTATTATGGGGATGAGGTGATGGTGCACTTGGAGTTTTTGCGGATGAATGGCAGGGCGATCGCGGCTGCTTTGCAAATAGTTCGCTACACTACAGAAGAACGGCTCAATGAAATTATTCGCTATCACGAAGAGCAAGGCGCGCTGATTGCTAATCCCCATACTTTTATATTGGAAGATGGAGGGATGAAAAGTATTAATTTGGAACAGTTGCAGTTTAAAAAGTTGGTCGATCCTTACGGTTTGCTTAATCCGGGTAAAATGCGGGCGTGGTTGGAACGGGATTAAGGGCGATGGTTTTTAGATCGTTCGGCGGTTGAAACCGCTAGCAATGCGAACACACAAACTCTCGTCCGCGCAACGCGAGACTATCAAATAAAGATTAAAACTCGGCGGTTGAAACCGCTTAAGCGTCAAACTCTCGTCCGCGCCACGCGAGACTAAGAAAGCAATTTAAGGCACAGGGGCGGTAATTTCTGTAGGTGCGATCGCCCCTTCAGAAGGTACAGCTTGCTTTTCCAGTAATAGGCGCTGTTTGTTGCGAAATTCTGCGGCCGCATCGTTCAAGTTTTGGCGCTGTTCGGTATTGAATTCTTCCATGCTGCGGCCGCCTCCCAATCTGGATCTGTGGATTAAGTCAAATATTCCGCTTCCGCTGCTGCGGCCGGAAAATGGGTCGGTGTTGTCTTGAGTTTGAAAGTCTTGCAGCGGTTGGGCATTATTATTATTTAAACCGCTGGCTTGAGCGAAGGTTGCTTGTGGGGAGAACAGAGCACAGGTGGCGATCGCGCTTGCAGCAACCCGAATCATCAATTTGGCAGATTTAGAAGTTTTGCTGTTCATAATTTATTAGTTCTACTTTCAAAAAAACAATTGTATCTCAACAATATTCGGACTGGCGGCTAAATATTATATTACTTCTTAAAAGTTTAGAGCCGGGTAAGGACAAGGCATTGCTCATTCGCGCCAAATTACTTAACGTTACACCCGGAGTCCGGCAGGGGTTGAAACCCCTGCCGATGGAGCGAAAGTCCTCTCAAGAGGACTCAAGAATTAATCGAACTCATCAGTCCTCTTTAGAGGACTTCAGCTTTGAGGCAGGGACTTAAGTCCTTGCCGGACTTGTGGTTTGACGTGTTTGTTGAGTGCACTGGGCATTGCAGTGTCCCTACAATTGACGGTGCATATCGCCCTAAGCAAACCGGCGTCGCAGCAGCGGTTGAATGCTCAGCAGTGCCACCAAATCAAAGGCTAGCAATACTAACAGCGCTCCTCCAAAGGTAACATTACCCCAAGGAGCGTGCATCACGACACTGGCTAGCGACCAATCGCTGTGCAGGTACAAATAGCGGATGGGTTCGATCGCGTAACTCAGAGGATTGAGAGTCACCACAACTTGCAGCCACTCTGGCATAAATGACAGCGGCGCGAGGGCTGTGCTGGCAAATAACAGCGGCAGGTTAGTAACAAAAATTACCGCTATTAATTCTACGTGACCGGGAAGAGCGAAGGCTAAACCCAGACTCAAGCCCGTGACGCCCAAAACTAATAGTAGGACAATTAGGGCGATCGCCCCAAGTCCGGCAAGTCCGGGGAATCCGGCGCCCAAAAACGCGCCCGCTGTAACGATTGTGCCGGTTTGGATAAAGCTGAGGGTGACGATAAAAATAGCCGAAGCGAGGACGATCGAAAATCTCGAAGCCAACGGCGCGACTAACAAGCGGTTGAGAAATCCGAACTCGCGATCGAACATAATCGGCAAACCGGCATTCAGCGCCCCGGCAAAGGCTGTAAAAACGATAACGCCAGCGCCGAGAAATTGTCCGTAATTCTGGCTTTCGCCGAACAAGCCGGCGGGTGCATTTTCAAACAGAGCTCCGAACAAAACCAACCACATCAGCGGCTGAATAATGCCTGCAACTAGCGTCGAGGGGCGACGCTGCAATTGAATAAACAGGCGCTTGGTTAAGGCGAGTGTTTCTTGGATGAAGTCGCCCAGCAGGGAACTGGAAGTGTCGGCGGATGCCGTGGAGAGTGGCCGCTGCTGGTTGAGGTTGTTGGGGGATGTAACAGTACCGCTCATAATTGCTTGTTGATTAGATCTAACTCTCTTTACAGTAGCAAGTCTGGAGGTATTGGTGGTGTTGGGCGGGCGATCGTCACAAGCCAGCAGATTAGGTTGTACAGTCATTATGATAAATTCTACATCGCTGGGAATCTTCGATCGAGACATGGCAGAAACACCGATCGCTCTATATCGACAAGGCAACGCTAATTCACCTAGAATGGATAATGTCCGACCGAACAAAGATGTTGTTACTTATGAAGAAAATGGTCGCATCTGGGTAGATCCTACTTTAGGAGGTGGGATTTCGACATTTGCTACTCAAAGAAGTGACAAAAACTGGTGGAAGTTAGATGCAGAGAGTGAAATTCCTGCCGCGCTTGATTTAGTTAATGACCACAACGATCATTGGTTGTGGAAACCGAGTTATATTATGCCGATAGAAGAATACAAGGAGGCGCTTCGACTGATAAGTGCATCTTTCTACAAAGTGAGTTAAAGATTTCCAGCTTTAGCAGCTTTGACACAGAGTGCGTTAGCATTGTGGCAAGTAAGTGTAAAGATTAAAAATGGAGTTCAGATGATTCTATCTTTTAAGGATGTACAATTTCTTATCGAAGCTCTTGAGTTTCGGATCGAGGCATACCGAGAACGTTTGAAGGACGAAGAATTGGATGAGGATGAAGCATCAGATATCGGCAACGATCGCTATTTTTTAGAAGCGCTACGCGAAGATTTGATGAAAGCTATTAAGGATGGTAGTCTGCCTAAAATAGCAGAATCTTCAGACGGTTTGTATCAAGAGGTAAGAAGTTAATGAGGGTGCTTCCCTCAAAGTTGCTAAAATCAGGGAACGCTGCCGATTAATAAATCATTAATGAGAAGGGTTGCTCAAAAACGGAGGATAAAGCTATGTCATCAAGTGCGATCGCTACTTTGGTCAAAATCATGGAATCTCTGCCGACAACTGTGCAAGATATAGTTGTTGAACACTTGCGAGAATACATTCGTCAATCTAATATTACTGTTGCTGTGAGTCCTGACGGTAAGCTGGAGATTCCGGCTGAGGTTGAAAGTCAACTAAAGTCGGGCGACAAATACACAGTTACAGTTACAGATGATAGCATTGTTTTTCAGAAGATGAAAGCGGGTTTTGATTGGGAAGAGTTCCGGCGACGTAGAGACTCCTTACCACCAGATCCCAATCCGATGACAATAGAGGAAATTTGCGAAATTGTCAGGGAAGTGCGCCACGAAAAAAAATCTGAAAGAGAGTCACAGCTATGAAAGTTGTACTGGATACCAATATCTTTTTGTCAGGGTGGTTGTGGGGAGGTATCCCGGACTCGATATTAAAACTAGGAGAAGATCATTTGATTGATGTCTGTGCTTCCGAAGCATTATTAAATGAACTTCAATCTACATTAAGTCGCAATAAGTTTTGTTCCAAACTTCAGACTTTGGGAGTGACAGTAGGAGATTTAATGGCAGGAGTTAGATATCTGGTAGAAGTTTATCCAATTTCGGATCTCAATGTACCTAATTTACGCGATCGTAATGACAATATTATTTTAGCTACGGCAATTGCTGCTGAGGCTGAGGCGATCGTTACGGGGGATTTGGATTTGTTAGTGTTGCAGGAATATGAAGGGATTGTTATTGTTACAGCTAGGGATTTTATCGAGCGCTATTTTCCAGAAAATTAGGAGGCGATCGGAATTATCAAGTCTGGATAATCATCGGAAATTTTAGGATATAATTGTATTGATTAAAATTTAATTTCTTCCCATATGCCAGCCAAAGACCTATATCACAATGTTGTCAAAAATGCTCTCATCAAAGACGGATGGAGAATTACCCACGATCCCTTGCGATTAAAATGGGGAATTAAAGATATGTACGTCGATTTGGGCGCAGAGCGGATTTTAAGTGCTGAGAAGGCTGGACAGAAGATAGCTGTAGAAGTCAAAAGTTTTGTGGGCGCATCAGACATGAATGACCTGGAGAATGCGCTGGGTCAATACTTAGTTTACCGTTCTGTAATCGCTAGAACTGAACCCGATAGAAAGCTCTATCTAGCTATTACACAATCAGTTTTTAGCGAATTATTGTCTGAACCGCTTGGTCAAATTATTAGAGCGGATTATCAAGTATGTTTAATCGTTTTTGCTGAAGAAAATGAGGAGATAGTACAATGGGAACCTTAGAAAATTATCGCCGCATTATTAAAGAAATTCTGACTGAATATGCTCGAATACCTTATGCTTATGGAGATATTCAGATCCAAACGGTTTTTGATAGCGATTCAGACCGTTATTTGCTAATGATATTGGGACGTGAAAACGATATCAGAGTTCACGGATGTTTAGTTCATGTTGATATTATTGAGGGAAAAATTTGGATTCAAAGAGATGGAACCGAACAGGGAATTGCCAATGAGTTAGTAGGGGGGGGAATCCCAAAAGAACAGATTGTTTTGGGATTTCGTTCTCCCAATATTCGGCAGTACACGGGATTTGCTGTAAATTAAATATGGAGGATAAAGCTATGTCATCAAGCGCGATCGCCACTTTGGTCGAGATGATGGAATCTCTGCCAGAAACTCTTCAAGACAAAGTGGTTGAACATTTGCGAGAATATCTTGAAGACTTAAGGGATGAAGAGCAGTGGAATGTATCTTTTCAGAATACACAACAATCGTTGATTGCGGCTGCAAAACGCGCCAAGCAAGAAATTTCGGAAGGTAAAGCACAGCCATTAGATATTGAGCAATTATGAAATCGGCTACTTTGCCTTCATTTTGGGAAAAATATTATTTGCTCGATCCTACTATCAAACAACAAGCTAAGAAAGCCTATCGATTGTGGCTGCAAAATTCATTTCACCCGTCTTTACACTTCAAATGTATCAACGCGGAGGAAAGTATATGGTCAGTCAGAATTACACGGAGTTATAGGGCGCTTGGCGTTTTTGAAGGTGGAAGTGTAACATGGTTTTGGATTGGCAGTCACGATGAATACGAGCGGTTCTTTTCTTAAATAGGCGATCGCACTTGGCTTAAGGAAGGGCGATCGCTCTTGCTATGACAGTGCTATGCTAGATCAAAGAGCGATCGGAATAGGGAGGAAAAAATTTTGTCAACTATCACCGATATAGGCACTTTAATTAGCCGCAATCCAGACATACATGGTGGCTGTCCAATTATTGCGGGAACTGGTGTTACAGTGCGGCGCATTGCTATGTGGTACAAGCAAGGTTTGAGTGCGGAAGAAATTGCCGATCGCATCGGGCATTTAACTCTCACCCAAGTCTATGCAGCTTTGACTTATTATCATGCTAACCGAGAGGAAATTGATGCTGACATTGCAGCCGAAGCAGCAGAAGGATCTCGAATAGAAGCACTGCACAAGGGAAGGAGACCATTGTGAGTCAGATTCGTTTGTAAACTGATGTTGTTATTTGCTTTCGCTCAACCAACCGCCTGCTTATTTTAACAGAAAACCTTTCCCTTTACACCGTTGGCACACTGCTTCTCGGACTGCATTTTTAGGTTTTATTTTTCCCTTTCCTTGGCATGAAGGGCATATTACTCTCTGTTCTTTTTTTTCAAAAGCGTTTGGATCTCTTTTATCGGGTGGCTTTTCTTTGGACATAATTCATTCTCCTTGTAAACTTGTGGAAATCGATCTTGGCTCAAGGAAGGGCGATCGCACTGCTATTGTTATGAGCTACTAGCTAGCAAAAATATTATCTTGCTCAGTCTCATCAATCAAAGGTTCATGTTGCTGCCCACAAACAGGGCATGATAAATTACGCTCCCAATTGGCTCCGTACCAACGCAGAATAGACGGCGAGTTAAAATTATACTCCATCTTTGGCCAAGTGGCATAAGTATTCTCTCTACGATTACCCCAAAGGTAGAAATCTGCTATTAAATCTTCCTCTAATGAACTAATACCACTTGCTTTACCACGCGAAAGCTCTACCAAAGCCAGTTTAACAATCATGTTAGAGATGGGCAGAATATCAGAAGCAAGACCCACCTGAATTGTAGCTTTTACTTCCTCATCTGGAACATAAGCAGGACTTTCAGATCGAGATTGTCTAAACTGAGATATTTCCTCTTGGCGACTCTCCAAAAAATCCTTAGTGAAAACGCAGCCTAAGCAGGGGCCTTGATGAGGACGTACTCTCAAAACATCACCACCACAAGCACGAGTTAATGCTCTGCCAAAAATAGTGGTAATTTTGTACTCAAGAGCTATGCTATTGAGGTTAAAACGGCTTCTATCATTATCAGTACCAGCAATAATTAAATCACAATCTTTCAGGAGAAGTTTAGTTCGATCAAGATTTTGATTGATGTCCAATTCAGCCGTTTGCACATGAATATATGGGTTTTTCCCATAAAGTAAATCCCTGACAGCTTTAGTCTTGTAGCGACCTAAATCTCCTGTGCCACAAATATGCCTAGCAACATTTTCTAACTCTAGGCGGTCAAAATCTATCAAGACAAAATTTCCCACGCCTGCTTTAGCAAGTTCTAGTGCTACAGTAGAGCCACCACTGCCTAATCCAACAACTCCTATTTTGCAATTTTCAAGCACTGAAGTCTCTAACAAACCTTTACTGCGAGAGTAAAGTTCTGAACGTTCAGGAATAAATTTAACGATTCCTTCGTGAAATTCCCCTTCGGAGTTTCCAATAAAAGCACGATGACGTAATATATTATCCTGAATCGCAAACAAGACAATTACAGAAGTATTAACAGGGTGATTGACTCGGTTGCCAAACATGGCATTGTAAATTTGAGTGGCAATACCCAAGCCAGTTTCCCCCTCTGGCATCGTAGTTAAAAAATGAATTGCTGAGGTACACGGATAACCGGAGAACTGCGTTTTAGGTCTAGATGTATAAACATGAAATACATCACCCTTATCAAAACCAAATCCAACAGCTTCACACCTATCTACTTGAGATTGTAGAAACTTACGAAAAAGAGTCTGCACTTGGTCTTCGTGCATATAAACTAAGGGAAAAGTCATAATAATTAACCTCGGAAGAAACCATCTTCTGTAATTTGATCGGCAACTACAGCATCGGGACTAGGGGCTCGCTCAGACGGTCTCTTCACTACCAACTGACCAGTTGTTGGATCAAACATAAGCTGTTGATCTGAAGGTGCCTCTCCTTCTTGAACGGTTCTTTGTAGGTGGCGGGTTACATCTTGAGAGTTGGTCATGAGTTTTATATCTCTTTATGGTTTGATGAGTTTATTGCATATGAGGAAGAAAACTATCTAAAGCTTGCCCTGTTCTTCTGTGTCCTTCCAGTGCTTCGAGCCAGATTCTACCTTTGAGCACAACTAAGTACACAGTTAAATTAGGCAACCACTCTCTGTAATGACAAATCTTGACATATCCATCTCTTGGATCTAAAGTGTGCATACTTGCGCTTGTTCCGTATTCCTTTAAGTCTTGTCCGCGATATCCCTTAAGAGGATAGGGTGATGTCACGACCATATCAGGTCTAGAGTTAGGAAAATCGGAAGGTACATAAACTCGAATAGTATATACGTTACCAGCATTAGTGCAAACATTCCCTTGAACTCGTGTATTGTTAGAATCTGCTGGATTAATCCAACTAAAGCTGGGAAAATACTTTTTCAGTATTTGCCGTTCTACTTGTAAGCGTTGTTGTTGAGCTTGAGTCCATGTCATAGTAATCCCTATCTTTTATCGTAGTGACGATTGATGCAATCTTCAATTTGCTCGAAATGACTGTGATTTTCAGACCAATTTTTCACCCCAAAATGGTTTTCATTATTAACATGAAGCTGAGGTGATATTTCGGGAAAATTTTCGGGAAATTCTACCCGCCAGCGATCGACTTGATACCCATGTTTACATTGGCACTCAAAGGTTAAATAGATTCGGTGTTCATTTGTTTGAAACATTTTGCATTGTTGAAACTTTATCTGAATTTTGTCGAATATCTCTTTCAGTATAGATTGACCTTGTTGAGTGCTGTACCATAGTTTATCCGATACCTCTATCGGCTCGGTTGTTACCAAAGGTTCCTGTTCAAGGGTTGTTTGGTTAACAGTCCATCCTTTTGAGCGACGCGAAGTCCGGTTGAATTCACTTGACCATCCCAAAGTGGAGCGAATAGGACTTTCCCCAGGCAAAACCACCCATGCACCGGCTTGATAATTAGCTTGGTGGCTGGAGTATAAAAAACAGCCAACATTGACATTCCATTTTTTCATCCTTCCTGAATTAGGACGGATGTTAGCAATGCAAAGTAGGAACCTTGGAAAATTGTATCTTTGTAATGCTCGAATCACCGTATTAGTATCTCCTCCACTCGGTTCTGCTACTCCTAGTTGGTGATGAGAATGCCACTCGCCGATATGTTGTAATCCATGCTTGTTCCTGAGAATCTCTCCAGCTTTAATCAAATGATCTCTATCTTGGTAAAAGCTGGCTGAATTGTGTCGGCTACCTGAGCCCGGCCCAAGCACATATTGAACAACGGGCGCTCCTGAATGAGTCCAGAATCCAAACAGGTCTCCACCTGTTTCTAAGTTAGGATACTCTTCAACCCATCCAGCAATCCTCTCTAATTCTTCCTCATAGATCAGCGTTTTAAATTGAGACTGTGTTTGTGTTCCGTACATTGTGTGTTTCGGCTAGCTAGTTATATTGATAGACGAAATATGCGTTGAGTCTGTGATGACTAAGAATTTAATTCACAGATTTGCTTTATAGGTATCTATCCTAAGCCATATTTTTTTAATCAACCATCACAAAATCTCATAAAATATCCTGAGTTTATTCGACATTTTTATCATCAAATATCATATTTTATTACAAGTATCATAAAATATCATCAAAGTCTGATATGATACCGAGATTATCTACACCTACCTGACATGGACATTAGGGAAGTCTTGAAAATTGCCGATGACCTGGTTTTAGCCAAAACTGGCAAACACTTAGACAACCTGCAACAGGCTGTAGTGCTCGCAAGTTGGCAAGGTAAAAGATATTCTCAACTTGCTAAAGAATTTCATTGTACTGAACGTCATGTTGGAAATATGGCCTCAAAATTATGGAAAATTATGTCAGAAATATTAGAGGAAAATGTAAATAAATCTACTTTTAAGTCGGCAATGGAAAGATATCAAGTTTCTCACAATTCTAATTTCCTCAATTATAATTTTTTAGAACAGGGTAACATCAACTTCTGCACTGAAACGCTACACCCTCCAACAACTCCCCAAAACTCACCCCCAACACAAACCTCAAATGAAGACAAAACCCAACAGAAACCGCGACTCGATTTAAGAGATGCACCGGAGCTCAAAACCTTCTACAACTACCCCAACTCACCCCTCACCGCCCTCGAAAACTCGATCGCCCGTCAAAACTGCCGCCTCCTCACCATCACAGGCATGGCAGGCACCGGCAAAAGTGCGATCGCCCGTCACCTCATCCCCCAAATTCAAACTCAATTCGATCGCATCATCTGGCGCAGTCTCCGCACCTCCCCACCCCTAGAAACAACCCTCAAAAATATTGTTCAATTTCTCTCAAATCAACACCCCCCCAACCCCCCCTTACCAAGGGGGGGCGAAGAGGGGGTTTTCCCCGCAAACACCGATGATCAGTTGTCACTGCTGATAGAAACATTGCGCGAAAATCGCTGTCTCATCATCCTCGATGACCTGCAGCAAATTCTCAGCAGCGGGCAACTTGCAGGAAATTATAAACCAGGATATGAAAATTACGGAACCCTATTTAAACTCATCGGTGAAATTCCCCACCATAGCTGCTTAATCCTCAATAGTTGGGAACCTCCCTCAGACATCATCACATTCACCGACGATAATTCAGCAGTCTGTTTATTACAGTTAACTGGTTTAGGTGAAGCAGCAACAGAAATTCTTAGACAAAAGGGTTTGTTGGATGAAGAAACCTGGCCAGAATTGATTAACCTTTATCAAGGCAATCCCCTGTGGTTAAAATTAGTCGCTCAAACCATTAACAACTTATTTAGCGGTAGAGTATCTCAATATTTAAGTTATCAACCAGTATTTTTAGGTGACGAATTGACACCGATATTGCAGCAGCATTATCAGCGGTTGTCGGAAATAGAAAAACAGGCGATTTCGCAACTTAGTAATGAAAGCGAACCTGTTTCGTTTCCCCAATTTATGGCAAAATATCAAGGCTCGCCACGCGAATTATGTCAAGCAATTCAATCTTTAGCAAGACGGGGAATGCTCGAAAAATTGAGCTGTGAATCTGAAATAGTTTTCACGATTCCACCTGTGTTAAAACAGTATGTTAAAATGGTTGGAGAATAGTCCTAAATATATAGCTAATGGTTACAAAGGCAGATACAACACAACTCCTTTCCACTCCGATTGTTCGCTACAGTTAACCAGCACCAAAAGTTCATCAATAGCCTGTCTAACTGGCATTCGATCGTTAATTATAAACAAACCTGACATTTGTTCCTTATCCCTCAACTGTTCCTAAGCCAAATCCGGCATAGTTGCTCGGTCATGGCTTAACACAATGCGATCGTTCTGGGCCGCCCAGTGGAGAATTGTTGGATCGTCAGCTTCTCGCAAACCAACATCCTGAACGCGAAGCAAGTCAAGGTCTGGCTGACGCAGAAAAAGCCCTCGAACAATATCGCCATTAAAATTTTCATCGCTCAACAGCCGCAGCATAGTTAACCCTCAAGATTGTTTTTGGGCTAACAAGCGCGATCGCACAACGGTCAAATCGGGTTGAATATCCAACAAACGCTGACGGACGGAATCTGCTAATTGCTCGCGATAATTGAGATAAGCTTCTACTGCTTCTTGGTGTCGGAGATAATAGCCGATCGCACTATAGACATCCGACAATGACAGACTTGAATAACGCTGCACAATTGATTCCGGCGACGCACCATCCTGAAAAGCTCGAATCACCAATTCCAGCAAAACTCTTGAGTTTCCCACCCGCATAGCTCCTGTTGCATCTTCTCGGAAAGGAGGCGCTTCAACTTCCAAAACAAGATTCATTTATTAATTTCCTCCCAAATGACGAGCGTATTTTTTCACTCTCCTCTTAAGATTATATAGCAGAAGGAAGAAGGTTTTCTCTTCCTTCTTCCCTCTTCCTTATATCCGTTACATCCCGTACATTGCTCGTTGCCGAACTTCCCTCTTCCTTCAAATTACGATCGCATCGCCGCCTTTTGCTCGGCCTTCAAATCCCGGTTGCTAGCAGCAGCCAACTCCGCATCCAACAGCGTCTTACCAGTCGCCGCCAAATACACATCGTCCAAACTCGGCCGAGATTGAGCAATCCCAAAAGTAGGAAGTCCCGCATCTTTCAAAGCTTGCTGAATAGTCACCAGCGCATCGCTTTGCGGTGTTACTACTAAATTGAGAGAATTTCCTTGAGCCGCGTTGACAATTACTTCCTGCACAAAAGGCAAAGATTGCATCAGAGTTTTAGCTTTTTCGGCTTCTTCGATCGGCGAAAACTCGCGAATCCGCAAAGTCACCCGATCGCCCCCAACCCGATTTTTCAACTCCTCCGGCGTACCCTCAGCAATTACCGTACCCTTGTCAATAATCGCCACGCGATCGGCCAAAGCATCCACTTCTTCGAGATAGTGACTCGTAATCAAAACCGTCGTACCTTCCTCCCGCAAGCGGCGCAGGAAATCCCACACTACCACCCGGCTTTCAATATCCAGCCCGACAGTCGGTTCGTCTAACACCAAAACATCCGGCTGGTGAAGCAACCCAGCAGCTAAGTCGAGGCGTTTGCGGATACCGCCGGAATAAGTGCCCGTCTTTTTATTTTCCCACTCCTCCAAACCGAGGAGTTTCACCATTTCGTCAATCCGCCCTTTAATCGTATTGCGCGGCAAATGGTAAAGCGCTGCTTGCAGTTGCAGGAGTTCCCGCCCCGTCAGCACCTTATCGAGAGCAACTTCTTGGGCGACGTAGCCGAGTTTTTGTCTGGCATTTCTCGGCTGGCTGACAGCAGAAATGCCAGACACTTCAATGCGTCCGCTATCGGGCGCGCTCAAAGTACAAAGTACCCGCAGGGTTGTGGTTTTGCCTGCACCGTTGGGGCCTAGCAAACCAAATATTTCCCCCGGTTCTACCTTGAAGGAAACATCTTTAACGGCTTCTACATTGCCGTAGCGTTTCTGAAGATTTTCAATTAAAACGGCGGGAGCCATATATTTTGGGGATGAACTGGTTGTTAATATTTTGACACTTCTGGGCTTAATTTGCCGCAATGTGCGATCGACCAATGGGACTCGCTGTGCTTGAAATAATACCACAATACTCCTAAACGGGAAACTGCTGATAGTTTTGATTCTTGATACCCGTTTCAAAAATATCAACTGGATAGCGGTTCCCAGCCCCGATCGCCATCAGTCTTTCCTAATCTCAAATATAAAATTTACCCTCCAAAAAACTCTGAGTTTTGAGTTAATTCTAACTTGGAAGTTAGCAACTCAAAACTCACATTTTTTAAACCAGTAGAGATGCACCCGAAACCTGTTATTTTATAATTATCTCTACCTATAGGCTGATGTCGATCGCGATTTTAATCATTAGCACCACTCTCAAACTGTCGAGCCAAGTCTTAAACACAGAAAACTTCCCCTGGTGGCAAGTTCTACCTTTAAATCCCCGATCGGGAGTTGGCGGAAGCGTCTTTAATCGACAATTTTTACCCAACCGCGGCGCACGTTGTACAGCAGTCGGTTGATGATGGCATACTCATCTTCATTCAGCGTTCTTTCTAAAAGTGCGGTTCTGAGCTGTCTCCGGTCGTGGCGAGTCACTACGCTGGAGAACATGACCTGACCAAATAACTCTTCGAGTGTCATGTGGGAGACTGACATAATAAACCTCCTAGTTGATTGAGATAAATAAAATTTCCACAGGGTCGTTGTAACTATAGTATGCTCTGTGGGACTGCCAATTTAGGCGATCGAAAACATTGACACGCTGTGATTTTTGCGCTACAAATCTGTGACCGAGACTTGGACGCCCAGTGACTCGGATCTTTTAAATTTGTGACGCTTGTCACAGAAGTTGACCTGTGACAGTTGACAGTTGACCTGTGACAGTTGACCTGTGACAGTCGATCGAGGGCAGAAGGCAGAAGGCAGAAGGCAGAGGGAAGAAGCCCGATCGCCCGATCGGCACATCTGAGCTTCGCCGATCGCCCGCCATTGCTCTCCATCGAGTCCTAATCGGTTCTCAACGTCATTTTCCCCTATGCCAATTTTCCAGCTAATTCAGGCATCGGTCAATAGTCGCCACCACCGACTCGCCCAACTCTTTCAGCGCGTAACCGCCCTCCAAACCGAAGGCGATGCGGCGGGTGATTTGCAGGCAATATCCGGTGAAAGTACCGAAATCTGAGGGCGCCAGATTCATGCTCGCCAGCGGATCGGACGCAGTAGCGTCGTAACCGGCGCTGACAATCAACAAATCCGGTTCAAAATTTGACAAAAACGGCACCACAAGAGATTCAAAGGCGCTCAGGTATTCAGCTATACCGCCGCCCGGATACAGGGGAATATTCAGCACGTTGTTGTAGGCGCCGCGCTCGTCGGCATCTCCCGTTCCCGGATAGCAGGGAGATTGGTGCAGCGAACAGTAGGCAATTTGCCTGCTGTTTTCCACCAAAGATTGAGTCCCGTTGCCGTGGTGCACGTCCCAGTCGAGGATGGCGACGCGGTTGATTCCCGGCTGTTCCAAGGCGTAGCGAGCGGATATCGCAGCATTGGAAAACAAGCAAAAACCCATCGCGCGGCTGTTTTCGGCGTGGTGTCCCGGCGGCCTTGCCAGCACGAAAGCCGGTTCGTTGCTTGCCAGCACTCGATCGACCCCATCGAGCCAAGCACTCGCCGCCAGCAGCGCTACGTCGTAACTTTCAGCAGAAATTGGCGTGTCACCGTCGAGGTAGCCGCCTCCACGATGAGCCAAATGTTCGACTTCTTTGATGTATCTTGGCGCGTGAACTTTTTTGATCGCCGAGAGCAGTTCTGGTTCGCGCTGCGCCACTGGGGTGGGCAGTTGCCACTCTATGCGATCGGCCCAGGGAGCAGCTTTCAGAGCATTGGCGATCGCCGTTAAACGTTCTGGTCGCTCAGGGTGAAGCATTCCAGTCTTGTGCAGCAAGAAATCGGGGGAGTAGATGACGGGTAGCATCGGCTGATTTTAGATTTTAGATTTTAGATTTTAGATTTTTAGTTTGCTTTAAGAAGGCCTTCGGTTTTGTGAAATTAAAATTGCGATCGGGCCACCATTTTAATTTTTTATATAGCCCTCAAAAAAACTCACCAAAGCATGAAACCCGACCGCCTAAAAAAACCTTTCTAGCTTTTGCCAATTGATGACTAAATCACCAACTGCCAACTTACGAATTTCCCTTGTTTCGTCCTTTAATTTTTCTGGCCACTTTCCCATAAAGTTAAGGGCAAATTGTGATATAATTTTAGGAGTAATTTGCAATATTTGGCAGATCTACTCAATCCTAATCGATTTTATCGCATTTTTGGGATTTATAGCGGTCAAATTTAAAGTTTTAGCGGAGTTTTTCAACCTATGAGTATCTCTGAGTCGCGGATAATCCCGACGGATCTGGGTAATGAGATGTCCCGATCGTACTTGGAATACGCCATGAGCGTAATAGTCGGTCGGGCGCTACCAGATGCCAGGGACGGTCTCAAGCCCGTTCACCGACGCATTCTCTACGCCATGAACGAATTGGGCTTAAGTCCCGATCGACCATTCCGCAAATGCGCCCGCGTCGTCGGGGAGGTGCTGGGCAAGTATCACCCGCACGGAGATACAGCAGTTTACGACGCCCTGGTGCGGATGGCTCAAGATTTCTCCATGCGGGAACGCCTGATCAACGGCCACGGCAACTTCGGCTCCGTTGACAACGACCCGCCCGCTGCCATGCGTTACACCGAATGCCGCCTCACAGCCCTGACTAGCGACTCCATGCTGCGCGACATCGACTGCGAAACAGTAGATTTCGGCGACAACTTCGACGGTTCCCAACAAGAACCCCTCGTACTCCCGGCACGCATCCCCCAAATTTTGCTCAACGGTTCCTCCGGGATTGCCGTGGGGATGGCCACCAACATTCCGCCGCACAACTTGGGCGAAATAATTGACGGTTTGGTAGCCCTCATCCACAATCCAGCAATTACCGACCTGGAATTGATGCAGTACATTCCCGGCCCGGACTTTCCCACCGGAGGGCAAATTCTCGGAAAAGGCGGCATTCGCGACGCTTACACCACCGGGCGCGGTTCGATTACCATGCGCGGAGTCGCCAACATTGAAACCATCGAACACGTCGGCCGCCCCGACAAAGAAGCAATTATTATCACCGAATTGCCTTACCAAACAAACAAGGCAGCGCTAATTGAGAAAATTGCCGAACTGGTAAACGACAAAAGATTAGATGGAATTTCCGACATTCGCGACGAAAGCGACAGAGACGGAATGCGCGTCGTGATCGAACTCAAGCGCGACGCCTATCCCCGCGTCGTACTCAACAACCTCTACAAACAAACACCGCTCCAATCAAATTTTGGAGCCAATATGTTAGCGCTAGTAAACGGGGAACCCCAACTACTGACGCTCTCACAATTCCTCAATGTCTTCCTAGACTTCCGCATTGAGACAATTACTCGGCGGACTCAATTTGAGCTCCGCAAAGCAGAAGAACGCGACCACCTCCTGCAAGGCTTATTAATTGCCCTAGAAAACTTAGATGCAATTATTCACCTAATTCGCGCCGCAGCAGACACCGCCGCAGCTAAACAAGAATTGATGGATACTTACGGTCTTTCCGAACAGCAATCCGACGCAATTTTGCAAATGCAGCTCCGGCGCTTGACAGCACTGGAAGCGCAAAAAATCCAGCAAGAACACGAAGAACTGCGAGCTAAAATCGCCGATTTGGAAGATATCTTAGCGCGCCGGGAACGCATCTTAGAAATCGCCGAATTTGAAGCAGTCGAAATCCAAACCAAAATCGCCACTCCCAGGCGCAGCGTCATCGAACACGCCGAAGGAGAAATCGATGAAAGAGATTTAATTGCCAACGAACAAGCAATTATTCTGATCACAGAGCAAGGTTACATCAAGCGGATGCCGGTCAGCACTTTCGAGGCCCAAAGCCGCGCTACTCGGGGCAAAGCAGGCGCGAAAATGAAGGAAGATGACGGAGTAGAACATTTCCTTTCCTGCTGCGATCACGACAGCGTTTTGTTCTTCAGCGACAAAGGCGTAGTTTACTCTCTCAAAGCTTATCAAATCCCCGTCAGTTCCCGGACTGCCCGCGGCACTCCCGTAGTGCAACTGCTGCCGATTCCTATAGAAGAAAAAATCACTTCTATGGTGTCAGTCACGGAATTTACCAGCGAAGAATACTTGGTGATGCTGACTCGCAGCGGCTACATCAAGAAAACTGCACTTTCAGCTTTTGCTAACATTCGCACTAACGGATTAATCGCGATTTCTCTGGAAGAAGGCGACCAATTGCGCTGGGTGCGGAGAGCAAAAGTCGGTGACAGCATCATCATCGGTACGCGCCAAGGTATGGCGATTCATTTCCGCACCAATCACGAACAGTTGCGCCCCGTCGGCCGCGCGACTCGGGGTGTAAAATCAATGAAATTGCGATCGGGCGACGAGCTGATCAGCATGGACATTTTGCCGAGTTCAATTGTTGCCGAAATTGCTGAATTGGAAACTGAAGAGTCGGAATTTGAGGGAGCAGAAATTGCTCTGTTAGAAACTGAAGATTTGGAATTAGAAGCAGCAGAAATGGCTGAATTGGAAACTGAAGATGCGGAATTGGACGAGGAAGAATTAGAACTGCAAGCCGAGGAAATTGAAGGCGAAGATGCCGAAGAAATCCCGACAGTTAGCAGCGAAGTTCCTTCGGTGTTGGTAATCACTACCAACGGCTACGGCAAGCGGGTTCCAGTTTCTCAATTCCGCCTGCAAAGACGGGCAGGTAAGGGATTGACAGCTACTAAATTCAAGTCGAAAAAAGGTAAGGATGAGGTAGCTGCGTTGCGAATTGTCAACGAAGATGACGAGTTGATGATTATTACCAACCGAGGTATTATTATCCGTCAGGCTGTGAGTGCAATTTCCACGCAATCGCGTACTGCAACGGGCGTGCGGGTGCAGCGGTTGGATGAGGATGATTCGATCGTAGCTGTGGCGTTAGTGCCGGCTGCGGGTGAAGAATCGGCGGAAGAACCGGCATCTGAGGAAGCGGTAGAAGAGTCCTAGGTTAATGGTTTGTAGGGTGCGCTGCGGTGCACCTTACTGCTGCTGAATGCTAAAAGTGCGATCGCCATACTCAGAAGTCTTTCATCAAAAGTCAAAGATTTTTTCCGGTGAGGTAATCATGAGTCAAGTCCAAACCAAACTGCTAACTGATACCTGGGTTACGGCGACTTGGGACGAATATATAGAAATCATTAAACAGCCGGAGTACGATCGCGCAAAATGCTATTACTATAACGGACAGTTGAGGATTGAAATGGCAGCAGTCGGGCCAGATCGTGCTGATGACAACGGAATTATCGTCATCTTAATCAATTTATTTGGCATTGCCAAAGGTATCAAAATGAGACTGCTGGTCAATTGTAGCTATGCCAAAACGGGTGTCAGAGGTGCTCAACCTGATGCTTGTTACTACATCGGAGAGAGGGTGCAAACGGCGCCTCGCGGTAGTTCTGTAGTGAATTTGGATAGCGCAGCGGCCCCAGATTTGGCGATCGAAATTGCCGACAGTTCTCTCGTTGACGATTTGGGTACAAAAAGAATGATGTATGAAGAATTAGGAGTGTCTGAATATTGGGTAGTAGATGTACAAAAAGCGCAAGTTATTGCTTTTAAAATAATTGCTAACCGGGGAAGCGAACGTCTGACAGAATCTCAAATTTTGCCAGGGCTAAAAGTTGCTTTGTTAGAGGAAGGTTTGCGCCGCAGTCGCCAGACGGACAATACAGAAGTAGGTAGCTGGTTTTTAGAGGAAGTTCGCGGGAATCCTCAATAGTGCGATGTGCGACCGACCTTTCGCAATTTTCAACCCAATAATGCAGAAACCGAGTTTTTAGAGGAAAAAGTATCGGTACAGCGATCGTTTCCGGTATAAAAACCCAGTTTCTTAAGATTTTGTGGGTAATATCAACTCCGGTCGATTACCATTAATATAGTAGGGGCCCGTGAGCCAACAATACTCGCCAATAATTGACAAGCTCAAAAACCCGCCCCGGCCCAGGTATCGCGGTCAATCAACCGGATTTGATATAAGTCGTGAATCAACATCCTTCACTAGATGTTTTGGGTAAGTTATGACAAATAAATTTGTCGCAAGTCTTCTAAACCCTCAACTGTTAACAAGCTAGAAGTTAGAGTTTGCAGCAAATTCAGATCGTCAATGGCAGAAATTTCTTCAAAAATCTCTAACCCGGAACTTCCAAACTTAAGCTGTAAACCTAACTGAATTCCTTGCAGTAAAGCTTGTTTCGTCTGATTTTGAGCCGCCGTTAATTGTAATTGAGATGCAGTTAACTGTAACTGAGTTTGAGATAACTGTACCTCAGATTCAGTTAACTGTGACTGAGTTTGAGAGAGTCGGGCGGCTAATTCCTCCACAGTAGGAATAACATTACCCTCAGCATCGCACCATCTTAACCAAGTATCATTGACGCTTTCAAAGACACCTGACCAGAGGGTTAAACCTAAACTAGCTAAGGGAAACCAAGTATCGGTTTTCGGCACATAACGCCCCCCTTGTAATTGAAACATTTGTAAAGGGCGATCGCTCAATTCACCCAGAGGATCGTAAACAACATAATACATTACACCCATCAGGGCATAATCAGTAAATTTGCTACCCAATTCATTCCCCGGAGTCGGAGAAACAATTTCGATCGCAATTTCTGGAGGTTTGCCAAATTCCCAGAGTAAATAGGAACGAACATCTCGCCGATCCCAACTATCCGCAACAGTCACATTTAAACTGAGAAATATATCAGGAACTATCGCCGGATGCCGAACAGTACGGAAGATACCCACATTGGCTGCGACAATGAAAGGAATACCATCATTTAACTCATATCCAGAGAGAACTTCCGTAAGCAGTCGCTGTTGTTTTTCGTTAATGAAACTATCCAAGGGAGTATCGTCTTCTTGTACGAGTTGTGTCGTATCGGGGTATTGGCTGGGGTCAAGAGTTATTGGATCAGACATGGCTGATTTTGCTAGGATTAAATCCGATTAGGATTGTGCGATTTTCCTAGGATAATTTTATCTCAATCTAGCAATTTTGTGTGAATTGTTAACAATTTGTAGGATAGTGACTCTACCCTAGCTGTAGGCACTCAGAGCCGAGAAATACTTGACAGTTGACAGGATAATTGCTATAGCATAATATAAGCGTAAGATTAATAGCAAAAGTCGGTAAAAATGCCTTATTTAACAGCAGCAAACGACATCAAAGCACTGATAGCTAAACTTTCTCAAGCTAAAATCCTGTGGGTTGACACAGAAATAGCAGACTATAAATTCAACCCCAGATTATCTCTGATTCAAGTATTAGCTGACTCCACAGATTCGACGGGAGATGCCACCTTTCTGCTAGATGTCTTAGATAAACCGGAATTGGCAAAAGATTTCATCAACCAAATCATGGTCAATCCCGATATTGAAAAAGTCTTCCACAGCGCCAGCTATGACATCAGATTTCTCGGCAATGACGACGCTCAAAATGTCACTTGCACATTGCAAATGGCGAGAAAAATTCCAGCTTACATTCTGCCCTTACCCAACCGACAACTCAAAACATTAATAGAAACACTTTGCGGCATTGCTTATGTAGATAAAACTGAACAAAGCGGCGATTGGGCAAAGCGTCCCCTGACTGATAAGCAGCTAGAATATGCCAAGATGGACGCGGTTTATTTAGCTAAAGTGCACCGTCGCCTGCTAGAAATTCTTGCCCAATCTTACCCCGAACCCGCAACGGAAAACTTGACAGACTTGGGGGAAAAATATCAGGAAATAGAATCTCAGTGGAAGCCGCTCGATTCAGAAATCGCTGAAGTAAAAGAACGATTTAAAGCGGCGATGATGGCGCAAAAGCTCAAAGATAGTTCTTATTTTGAGCTTTCCAGTTTTATAACGATGAAAGTTGATTTTATGACGCTGGCGAGACTGACGCAAACTCAGGGAATTGAGTTAAATTTTCCGGTGACGCTGACGAAAGAAATTCAAAAACAGTTAGCCGAACTTATCACTGATCCATCTTTGGAAATTGAGGATATTTCTAGTTGGCGGTTGAATTCTAATGTACAGCAGCGGCGAAAATCAACTACTAAGAAAATTGTGCCGGAACCGGAGAATGAGGATTTAACAGCGTTGGGGAAAAGGTATCAAGAAATTTTGCCGGAATGGAAGTTGCTGGATTCGGAAATTGAGCATCTGAAAGAGCGGATTAAAAAAGCAATGTTGGTGCAAAATAAGGGCAATACTCCTCATTTTAAGTTGTCAAGTTCTTCGATTTTGAAGGTAGATTTTGCTAGCTTGGCTAAACTTGCGCTGTCTGCGGGAGTTGAGTTGGATTTTATGGTGACGCTGACTCAATACATCCAAAAGCAGTTAGGGGATGCGATTAACAAAATTGATGTGCAAATCGAGTATATTACCAGTTGGCGGATGACGGCTAAAACTGTGGAAGATGAAGATGAGGAAATTCCGTTTTGAGGAATAAGCTGTTGCGTATTTAAATTGCATATTTGGGGCGGTGCTGCGGAGCAACAGCCCACAATAGTTTGATTGTTTTTTACTCGTTACCAGGCTCCAGCCTGGTAAGGCATATCCGGAGGCTCTGCCTCCTTTTTCCCAAGCGAGGCAGAGCAAGAGTGCTCTGGATTCCCAGGCTCTGGCCTGGGAACCAGTTAATTTGGGAAGTGAAAAACGAATTGTGTTTCGTTTTTGCTGTTTGTGCCGCGACTAACCTTGTTCTTCCAAATAGTCTGCAACTGCTTGCAAATCTTCCAATCCTCGGTTCAAGCGGTTAAGCATAGCTTCCCCAGTTTCAGTATCAAAGTTTAGTTGAGGATTTTGGAAAGCTAACTCTTGAATTGCCTCTAGCCATAGTGAAAGCGGTACATGGCGCACAGCTTCCCGTAACCCCATATTTGCCAATACTGCAAGATAAAAACCTGTCAAGTCTTGCCCTCCATAGCCATAGAAACCATGCCGCAGTTCTAGCTTTTCGGGGGTGTAGGCTGCGTATTGGTCAAAGGTGATCGGTGTGCGATCGAGTTGGGGTTGTGGCAGTGGTGGTGTATCCATATTTTTTTACCTTATTTGTTGCTATCGACTACGCCTTTGCATTTCATTTCAATCAGTCCTATTTAACCAAGGTGGGCAAATGCCCACCATACTTGCTACTTTCCTACGGTGAAATACTCATTTTTAGCGTATACGCTAATCACGCAGTCGCCTACTTCAAAAAACATCCCTTCTTGCTCATCTTTAGAAAATTGCAAGTTGCCGTATTTAGAAGCAATTTCATCAGCAGTCGCCGCTTTTGCTTCCATTTCATCGGGGATAAGTCCGGTTGAACCGATGTAGAAAACTAGCGGAGAAACTTTCTCGCTGTAGAGTTTTTCGGCATAAGCTTCCAGTCGCTCGTTTGCACGGGCTAAAGCAGCGACAAATTCATCTCGCTTGACATCTTCTTCCTGCCATTTTGCTTGCAAAAGCCGCAGCAAACTGTCGGCACCGACTTTTGCTAAGGTAGCGCTAACAATTCCGTTATTCTCTAACCCCAAAAAGTCATCGAAAATCTGTTTCATTAAGTCGTCAACTTTGGTGATTTTGGTGCGGGATGAAACTGTTTTGTGTGCGAAGACTACAGGCTCATCTAAGGTGAGGTCAAATGTCGGTTTTGCTAGCTTTTCGCCCGTGTTTTTGTGGTAAACTTCGTAAAGGCGATCGAGAAATTTGTTGGCTGAGTGCAATTTGCCGAAGTTGAGGATGTTTTTGCTGCCGATGTCGATTTTGTAGCTGACTCGCGAATCTACTGTACCGTGGGCGATCGCACTTTTCAACTCTGTGTACTCCGTAGTCGTCGGAAAGTTGATGTAAAGGCTTTTTGACAGATAGTGCTGTTTCAACTCTTCCAACTGTTGCGCCGTGTAAGCCTCTGATTCTTCCTTCAAATGAGCCGAGAGAATGCTGGAAAGAATTTTAATGTTTGCGAGTTCCTCAAACACTCCGTCAAGGCTGCCGTAACGCCCGTTTAAAGGCACTAGAGGCAAATTCTCTAAGTTAATATCGTACTCCGAACGGAAGTCAAAATCCTCAGCGGGCGAGCCGTCTTTTTCCAGGACACCGCATTTTTTGAGCAAATCAAACACTGCTTTGCTGCTGATTTTGAGGCGCAGCGACTTGATATTAACTTCGCCGTCGCTGACCACGGTATAATTGTTGAAAGTATTGAGGTCTGTCGCCAGAATTCCCGCCACTTCTGCGATCGCACTTCCATCCTCAACTTTTACCAGCTTAACTTTCCTGGTAATCAGCATATTGATGGTAGCGGTATTTTGATTGATCGCAAATGAACCCATGCGCGCGTATTCGCCGCCATCTAAGAATTCTGTTTTCAGCCAAGGCTTGACAAGGTTGCCGTTTTCGTCTCGCTTTCCTTCAACTCGCTTCAAACCTTTTCGCTGATAGTTTTCTTGCAAGTGTTTTAAGTTGATGATGATGCTGTTGCTGTTTTCCTCAAATATCTCGATCAACTCCAGCAGGGAAATTTTGTCGCTGACTTTTACCCGATCGCCAATTTGATGATTTTGCAACACATCAGGCGCAAACACAGCCCGTTCCAAATCCTCCGCAAACTCCGCTATTTGAGCATTTGTCAAAGCTTTAGCGTGTTTTTCCGTCAAAGTAGCGTCGAAGGTGCTCGCCAGCGCGTACTTCGCCGTATTCAAATTACCGTCAGCGAGGTTAGCTTTTGCAAAAGCAAACACCGACTCATCAGTTTGAGCAACGGGAACATCTAGTTTGTCATACTCAGCTTTGGTAATTTGCTGATATTTGTAAAACAGTCCGCGATCGTCTGCTTTCAGCCCGCAGATTTTCAGCGTGCTCGATGAACCGTTGATTTTCTTGCCCGTTTTGGAAACAAAAACTTGATAATCGTATTCCTTAATTAACGGTTCTTCCAGCGGCGGCGCCACCGAATCACCTAACAGTTTAGTGCTGTCGTACAGAGCATCATAAACCATTTTGACTTCGCCGGCGCGGATGCAATTTCCAGATAAAGTGTTGGCGATTTTGGAGAGCAGTTTGAAGTCAGCAGAGGCATAGGATATCGTGTTTGCAAACACATCCATGTCCTTAAGTTCGTTGCAAATTTCCGCTAGTTTTGCAGATTCGGCATTAGGACTCGGGTCATTTGCATAACCGTCTGTGTGCAAGTTAATTGCTGTTACTTCTCCCGCTTTCACCAGAGATTTAGCAAGCTGCATCGACTGCGATATGCAGGTACAGCCAGCCGTTTGGATATTTTTAATGGCTTTGATGTATTGAGAGTCAATCTTCATCACTTCTTGAATCGGGATTCGCTGGAAGTGACTAATTACGTCCCGATTGTCGGCGTAGGAAATGAGGCTGACAATTAGCTGGTAATTGTTGTATTCGTCTAAGGTCAAAAGCTTGATTAGGGTTTCTTTCAGCGGTTTTAAGTCATAATACATTGAGCCGGAGCGATCGATAATGATGATGCTGTGGGCGACGGATTTTTCGGGGATATCACCGGGCTTTCTTTCGAGATTTGTGCGATCGACTAGATAGAATGCCTTTTCCTTTCCGGCAAAATTGTAGAGGGTAAATTTGGTGCGATTATTCGAGGCTGCTTGGCTGCTGGAACTTTTGACCTGAGATGATGGTTTTGCTTGCCGTGCCATAGTTTTCACCTATGTTGATTTATTCCTCAACACCATCTTGACACGCGCTTTTGTCGGTGTCAAGGCCTGTCGGGAAAATTATCTGCTAGAGTGAATAAGCATTAATACTTAGTGACAGTAGGGTGCGTCAGGGACGAAATTTTTGAGTAGGTAGTCAAAATATTCTGCCCCTGACGCACCCTACAAA
>NZ_JAUBVK010000002.1:481286-498244 GCF_036705795.1 Microcoleus sp. ARI1-B5 | reverse complement strand
TTTAGCTTCTTCAGTCGGCGTCCGGCGGACATCGTTTGTATAGGCGCGAATTCTATTCGCCGTCTTATCCCTAAAATTTAGCTTCTTCAGTCGGCGTCCGGCGGACATCGTTTGTATAGGCGCGAATTCTATTCGCCGTCTTATCCCTAAAATATTTAATCAATAATGCTCAATTTAGCAAATCCGCTGCTCAAACTCTATTTAAATCTAATCGGATGGGTAGCAATCGGATTCATTCTCGGCCGCCTGCTGCCGAGAAGTTATTCTACATATTTAGCAAAGTTTCTGTTCTTTTTTGGCACACCGCTGAGCATTGTTGCTTTCATCCGCCGCGCCAATTTATCTGGCCCTATTTTGATTGCGCCGCTGATAGCTTGGGCGGCAATTCTAGCAGGTGGCGGAATTGCTTGGATTGCGATACATTTCGGCTTGGGTGAGGAACGTTTCAAGACTATTAATCCAGGCCAAAATACCTCGGAACTTAAAACTGCTTGGAGTTTGCCCGCTAAAGGCAGTTTTTTATTAGCGGCGATGTTTGGCAATACGGGTTTTTTAGGCATTCCCATCACCTTGTCTTTGTTGGGCCCGGAACACTTTGCTTGGGGGTTGTTTTACGACTTGCTGGGCACTGGTACGGCCATCAATTTACTCGGAATTGCGATCGCCTCTGGCTGCGGTAACAGCAATTTGCACCAGCATTGGTTAAATCCCCTGCGGGCAATTTTGCAGAATCCGGCACTGTGGGCTCTGGGTGTGGGATTTGTCTCGCGCAGTTGGCCGCTGCCGGCACCAATCGAAGATTTGTTAACAACTGGTGCTTGGGCTGTAATTAGTTTATCTTTAATTACGATCGGGATGCAGTTGAGCAAGTTGAATTCTTTGCACAATCTCAAACAAGTTTTGAGTTGTCTGGCAATTAAAATGCTGTTAGTTCCTTTGGTATTTGGCACGGGTTTAACCTTTTTGGGGATCGGGGGGGCGCCGCGACTTGCGCTAGTGCTGCAAATGGCGATGCCTCCGGCTTTTGGTACTACTTTGCTGGCTGAAGTTTTTAATCTCGATCGCGAATTGACCGTAACTGCGATCGGCATCGGCTGCGTTAGTCTATTGTTCACTATTCCAATATGGATGAGGCTATTTAGTTTTTAATTACAAGATAATTTGTTTAGTTTTAAAAGTGCATTGTTTTCGTGACTGGAATCACAAATATTGAGCGCTCGGTCATGTTAAGTTAACTTAACAATCGCTGGAGTTAGAAACTCTCTTTGTTTCTGTTAAGCTGGAAATAGCCCGTAGATGAGGTAAATAATAACAAAAAGTATGGCTACTCAAAATTTTACACTGACAGGTTATCAAACGCTCGATCGCATTTACTCAGGCACTCGCACCCTGGTTTATCGAGGTTTCCGCATTCAGGACAAACAGCCAGTAGCCATCAAAGTCTTGCACAGCGAGTATCCCAGCTTTAGCGAACTCGTGCAATTTCGCAATCAATATACCATTGCCAAAAACCTCAATTTACCCGGAATCATCGAAACATACAGCTTGGAAGCTTACCAAAACAGCTATGCGCTGGTAATGGAAGACTTCGGGGGAATCTCTCTAAAAGAGTGGACGCAACAAGGGGAAACTCTACCGAATTTAAGCGATTTTTTGCAAGTGGCGATCGACATCAGCAACACCTTAGATATACTCTCCCGCCACCGGATTATTCACAAAGACATTAAACCCGCCAATATTTTAATTAATCCCCAAACAAAACAAGTTAAACTGATTGACTTTAGCATCGCATCTTTGCTGCCGAGGGAAACTCAAACCCTGATGAATCCTAACGTGTTGGAAGGGACACTCGGCTACTTGTCACCCGAACAAACGGGAAGGATGAATCGCGGCATTGACTACCGCACTGATTTTTACTCTTTGGGCGTGACTTTTTACGAATTGCTGGCGGGAGAGTTGCCGTTTCAATCCAACGATGCGATGGAATTGGTACACTGTCATATTGCCAAGCAACCGCCATCGCTGCATGACATCAATCCCGAAATCCCGCAGGTACTTTCCGAGATTGTCAGCAAATTGATGGCAAAAAACGCCGAAGACCGCTATCAGAGTGCTTTGGGGCTGAAATTTGATTTAGAATTTTGTTTGCGTCAATTACAAGAAAGTGGTAAAATAGATGGTTTTGAAATAGCCCAGAGGGATGTGTGCGATCGATTCATCATCCCAGAGAAGCTCTACGGGAGAGAAACCGAAGTAGAAACCCTACTCGAAGCCTTTGAGCGCGTTGCAACCCCCCGACGTTCGGGGGGACAGAGGGGGGTCGAAATGATGCTAGTCGCGGGTTTTTCAGGGATTGGGAAAACAGTTGTAGTTAACGAAGTCCACAAACCAATTGTGCGGCAGCGCGGCTATTTCATCAAAGGCAAATTCGACCAATTTAACCGCAATATTCCGTTCTCAGCATTTGTGCAAGCATTTCGAGATTTAATGGGACAATTGCTCAGCGAAAGTGACGAGAAGTTAGAAAAATGGCAAACTCAAATATTGCAAGCACTGGGCGATAACGGGCAAGTCATTATTGAAGTAATTCCCGAACTCGAAAAAATTATTTGTAAACAACCACCCGCACTAGAATTATCAGGAACTGCGGCACAGAATCGGTTTAATTTATTATTTCAAAACTTTATTCAGGTGTTCACAAAACCCGAACATCCCCTGGTGATATTTTTGGATGACTTGCAGTGGGCCGATTCCGCCTCGCTACAGTTAATGCAACTGCTAATGTCCGAATCGGAAACGGGGTATTTATTAGTAATTGGTGCCTACCGAGATAATGAAGTCTCGCCAGCACATCCGTTGATGCTGACACTAGATACAGTAGTGAAAGCTGGGGCAACGGTAAATACGATTGCGCTGCAACCGTTGAGTTCAGAAAGTATCAATTACTTGGTTGCTGATACGCTCAATTGTGTTCCTGATTTGGCAAGACCATTGACTGATTTGGTGGCACAAAAAACTCAAGGAAATCCATTTTTTGCGACGCAGTTTCTGAAAGCACTGCATCAGGATAGGTTGATTCATTTTACCCCCCCAACCCCCCCTTACCAAGGGGGGGCTACGGGGGGGTGGCAGTGCGATATTGTGCGAGTTCGAGAGGCTGCCCTGACGGATGATGTGGTGGAGTTTATGGCGTTGCAGTTGCAAAAATTGCCGCCAGCGACTCAGAATGTGTTGAAGTTAGCGGCTTGTATTGGGAATCAGTTTGATTTGGGGACTTTGGCCGTAATTTCTGAGCAATTGGCAACGGAAACGGCGGCGGATTTGTGGAAGGCATTGCAAGAAGGGTTAATCCTGCCTGAAACAGAAATCTACAAGTTTTATGTAGGGCCCGAAAGACGGGATGAGGCTCAAAATTTGGAGGTGGTAAATTACAAGTTTTTGCACGATCGCGTTCAGCAAGCTGCTTATTCTTTAATTCCAGAACAAGAGCGATCGCGCGTTCACTATCACATAGGACAATTGCTGAGCCAGCAAAGTTCACCCGCAGCTATAGAAGAGCAAATCTTTTCAGTAGTCAATCAGTTGAATTATGGGATTGCGCTGATTGAAGACCAAACAAAACGATCCGATCTGGCACAACTTAACCTCAAGGCTTGCCGCAAAGCCAGAGCCGCCACCGCCTATCAAGCTGCTCGCGAATATGCCGCAGTGGGATTATCCGTGTTGGGAGAGGATGCTTGGCAACAGCAGTACGAAATGACCCTCGCTCTGCATGAATTAGCGGCGGAAGTGGCTTCTTTGTGTGGTGATTTTGAGGTGATGGAACAGTTGATTGAGATTGTCACTGAACAGGCACAATCCTTACTAGAAAAGGTAAATGTTTACCGAATTAGAATTCAATCTAATATCTCCCAGGCTAAATTTACCGCAGCCATTGCGATCGCCCAACAGCTCCTGCAACAGCTTGGCGTAACTTTTCCAGAAATACCCACACCGACAGATATTCAACAGGAAATCCAAGAGATTAGGGAACTCATTGGAGACAAAAAAATTGAAGATTTTGTTCACCTACCTGTGATGGCAGATGCGAAGAAACTCGCAATTATCCAGATTGCCAGCAGCATCATGTCAGCAGCTTACGCCTGTGGATCTCCCTTGTTTCCATTAGTGATTTCGCTGTCAGTCAAACTATCCCTTCGGTACGGAAACATACCTGTTTCAGGTCTTAGCTATGCTTGCTACGGCATCATTTTGTCTAATCTGTTGCAAGATGTAAATACAGCAACACAGTTTGGTGACTTAGCACTCCAGGTCGTCTTAAAACTGGATGCTAAAGCTACTAAACCTGAAGTGTTATTGGTGCTAGGAATGTCTAACAGGCACCGTAAATCTCATATCAAAGATACCTTACCACTCTTGAGCGAGGGTTACAGGAGTGCCCTAGAAATCGGAAACCAGGAATTTGTCGGACATAATGCTAACGTTTTTGTTTACAATTCTTTTTGGTGCGGTCAGCCCCTTGTTACCTTAGAGCAGGATACTCGCAACTACTGCAATGGATTAGTGCAATTGAACCAATTGATAACAGCCAATTACTGCCGGATATATTGGCAATCTATTTTAAATTTGCTGGGTTTTGCGGAGCATCCCACCATTTTGTCTGGGAAAGCCCTCCAAGAGACGGAGTTTCTGCCCCTGCTGCTGTCTGCTAACGATCAATTTGGGTTGTATAACTTCTCTTTGTATAAGCTGACTCTTTGCTTTTTGTTTGGGGAAGTTGAGCAAGCTAACAACCATGCACTCTTAGGCAGACGCTATTTAATGGCTGTTGCGGGAACCGTCGGTGAACCTGCGTTTTATCTCTATGATTCTTTGATTGCTATGGCATTGTTGAGTCAACCGTCAGATGAGACAACAGAAGCATTAGAACGGGTGGCACAAAACCAAACGCAGTTACAGCACTGGGCGCACTATGCTCCTATGAATTATCAACATAAGTTGGATTTGGTGTCAGCCGAAAAATGTCGAGTGTTAGGCAAGAATTATGAAGCAGGCGATTTGTACGATCGCGCCATCTCCCTCGCCAAAGCCAACGAATACATCCAAGAAGAAGCTCTCGCTAACGAACTAGCAGCTAAATTCTACCTCGACTGGGGCAAAGAAAAAGTGGCGAGCGGCTATATGCAAGAAGCCTACTACTGTTATGGAAAATGGGGAGCAAAAGCCAAAATAGATGACTTAGAAAAACGCTATCCCCAACTTCTTGCTCCCATATTGCAGGCCAAACAAAATTGTTCTGCCATCAGCGAAACCAGACAAACTCTCAATAAATCGTCAATTTTACATCAAACTTTCCAAACAACTCAATCTAGCAGCAGTATTTCCGAAGCCCTCGATTTCGATACCATTCTCCAAGCCTCCCAAGCTTTATCGAGTGAAATAGAATTAGAAAAATTGCTGGCGGCACTGATGTGCGTGTTGAGCGAAAATGCCGGGGCAACAAAAGCAGTTCTGCTGTTGCTTAAGGATGGGAATCTGGCAGTCGAAGCTGTAGCATCTCTCAAAAAAGATGTCATCTCAATCTCTGTACCGCTGTCAGCAGGCGAGGCGGTTCCCGCTGCTGTGGTCAACTACGTCAAGCGCACTTTGACAACTGTTGTTTTGGATAATGCAGCAGCACAAAACGATTTTATGGCAGAGCCGTATTTGATGGAGCAAAAGCCCAAAAGTCTGCTGTGCGCGCCGATTTTGCATCAGGGTAAATTAATCGGGTTGCTGTATCTAGAAAATAACTTGACAATTGGTGCATTTACTGAAGATCGCACGGAAGTCATCCAACTTTTGTGCGCCCAAGCGGCTATCTCTCTAGAAAATGCCCGCTTGTACCAACAATCTCAAGCTTACGCACGAGAATTAGAGCGATCGCTCGCAGACTTGCAGCAAGCACAGTTACAGCTCGTGCAGAGCGAAAAAATGTCGGCTTTGGGCAATCTAGTCGCCGGAGTCGCCCACGAAATCAACAATCCCGTCGGCTTTATTAGCGGCAATATTGACGAAGCAACGACTACCATCAAAGATGTGATTAACCACTTGAAATTATATCAAGAAAAACTGCCAAATCCCGGCGAAGAAATCGAACAAGATGCTTCTGATATTGATTTGGAGTATGCCTTAGCAGATTTGCCCAAGATGCTGTCGTCGATGAAAGTGGGGTGCGATCGCATTCGCGGCATCAGCACCAGCCTCCGCACCTTCTCCAGGGCCGATAAAGACTACAAAGTTCCCTTTAATATCCATGAAGGGATTGACAGTACGATCTTAATTCTCAAACACCGGCTGAAAGCTAACGAACACCGTCCGGCGATCGAAGTCGTCACAGACTACGGGAATCTCCCCAAAATCGAATGCTTTCCCGGTCAACTCAATCAGGTATTTATGAATCTGCTCAGCAATGCGATCGATGCCATAGATGAATCAAATACAGATCGGAGTTTTGCAGAAATTGAAAAAAATCTGAATCGCATTACTATTCGGACAATCTTAGAAGGTGAATCTGTGAAAATTGATATCGCCGATAAGGGAAAAGGAATGTCGTCAGAAGTAAAAGAACGCATTTTCGACCACCTATTTACTACTAAAAGTGTAGGGAAAGGGACGGGATTGGGATTGGCGATCGCCCGTCAAATAATTGTCGAAAAACATCGAGGGGCGATCGAAGTTGATTCACAGTTGGGGCAAGGCACAATTTTCACAATTTTACTCCCGATCGCAGCCGAGGAAAAAAGTAAGTAGATCCACTTAATTAACGTAAAATACGAATCGCTTAACAGCTTGCTGTGTAAGTATTCTGACTTCTGACTTCTACTTTTGATACTCCCCAGCCCGCTTCGGGACGGGGATTCTTGAAGAGTCCATAGTCGGATTTTCAAAGGCGCTATCAAGTCGCCGCTACTGATTCCACTAAGATTTAATCCCAGCTTTATCGCTACTTTTCTAATGATGTTCGCCGCACCATTGCCATCTGCATTAATCTTTGTACCATCTGCTGAACGATACAGCCCGCGACTTACTCTTTTTCCTGACTCTTTCCACCCTTCAGTTTTTTCACCGAACTTAGGTAGCGAATCATCGCCCTTGAAAGCTGGCTTTTGAAGTATATGCTTCCTCAGTTTCTACAAACTTAATTCCATACTGTTGGCACAACTGAGATATCCGATATTTCAATCTACCTGTGGGAATTTGCACGAATTTTTGATTGGTATTTTTACCCATGTCTACATTTTGTTTCTGGTCTTTATTCCATCCAAAAACTACTGTCCCTATCTGATTTTCTCGGCAATGATTAATGACAATCCTCGCTGCTTTATTTACTGCATCTCTAACTTGTCGATTCCTTTTTTCGGTAATTCGGGCTAATTGATTTGACCAGAAACCTTGGGGTTGATTTTCTTTCAAGACAGAGATACGCTTGTTGTACCACTGATTCAAAGACTTTAAGTGCAGTCCATCAATAATAAAAGAAGTTCCCACATTGGATACTCCTGTTAGCCAGTTATTGATTCCGTGATCTAATCCCAGAACATTTCTCTGGTCGAGCTCCGCGACTAATTCTTCTGTTCGATACACAAACTCGGCATAAAAGCGGTGGTTTCTGGGAAGAATCCGAATTTCGACCAACTTTTTGTAATCCAAATTTGACGGCATTGGCAAAAAGAATTCTCCAATTCCAAACCAAAGCTTGACTTTACTGCCCAACGGGAATCGTAAAAGTCCATTCTTTAATTTGACATCAGCCTTGGGGAATGTAACTAATTTAAGAGAATCTTTTCTGTATCCCGGCAACCTTGGACGTTGCGTTACCGTTCCAGACTTAATTCCTTTAAGCAACCCAATATACGAATTAAAAGATTCGGCAACGCTAGTTAAAGTTTGCTGTGCGACATGAGAATACAGAGCCTTAAAATGCAAATTTGATTTGAATATTTTGTGAAAGTCGTATTTTCCGGGAATCTTTCCAGTCTTGAAATACAACTGACGACCATAGTAGATGGCACAGTTTGCGAGTTTGTTTGATTCGCTACACGCAAACTCTAAAACTGCCTTCAAACTAGAATCGGGACTAATTAAGTTTTGTTGGCAGCCATAGTTAGACATTTTTTTGATTCTCGATATACTGCTTGACGACAGATAGGGGCGCACCGCCAACGGTGGCGACGAAATAACTATTTGTCCAAAGGGTTGGTAGTCGGCTTTTCAACCAAGGAAATTCTTGCCTTAATAGTCGAGATGAACGTCCTTTTAAGTATCTAATCAGTTTTGCAATCCCAAATTGTGGGTCTACTCCTACTAGCAAGTGAACGTGATCTGGCATAACTTCCATCTCCAATAACTCGGCATTAAATTCGGTGCAGACTTCTTGCAGAATCGATTTCAGTCGAACATCTACGCCGTGAACTAATACCGATCTGCGATACTTGGGACACCAGACAATATGATAATTACAGGAGTAAGTTACGTTGGCGTTGGACTTTAGTTTTATTTTCATGATTACAGTATACAGTCTCTAACCTGTATATTGTGTTTCGAGATGTAAAGAAATATTCAAGGCGGTTGAAACCGCTGCCGACTTTTCCCCGTGTCTAAAGCCAGGGGCCCGGCGGGCTCGTCTTTCGGTCAAAAGTCAAAAACGATCGCTGTCACACCAACTCCCACCTGCCAAACCGTATAACAGAAGCAGTGCGATCGAGAAATTTACGATTTAACAGGAATCAGGAGTCATTCGATTTTAGATTTTAGATTTTAGATTTGGGATTGACCGCACAGATGCAATCCGGGGGACGCAAGGATGAGCGTTGAAGATTTGGGATTGATTCCACGGATCGATCGCGTGGCGGGTACCACCTTTGAAATTCTTGGTCAAGAGTCATACAGCAGATGTCACATTTATGAAGTACACCCCCAAGCGATCGGTTGCTGTAGGGACGCGAGGCTTGGCCTCGCGTCCTCTATCTGCTATGTACCTCTCTCTTATCCCAAGCGTACTGAGTTATTTTCTGAGCTGCCTCGGCAACTGCTATACCATTGGCGAAAAGCTATGCAACAGTAGCAACAGTTAATTGATATTTTGAAAAAAACTTAGTATATTTAGGGCAAATTCACATTAAAAATGGTTAAAACTATAGATAAACATATCCAAAAATTCTGTAAACCACAGATACGTACAGAAATCCATAGTCTTGGACGCACGAGCGGTCAGAAACCGGGTTGATGGACGAAAATCCTTGGCTGTCAACCGCAGATTAGATCGAAAACCCGGTTTCTTTGGTATTGGTGCGTAAGTCCCGATCGAGTTATAGTTCCCAACCTCCTGCATCATCATGTCTAACTTACCTATACCCGAAAAGCAATTTAATGCACTGCAACAAGCTGCCTACCAACTGGCATCCTGTACAGACAAAATTTTCCAGCAAATCGAGCAGCAACAAACGTTAACCAGCATCATTGACAAAATTCGCTCGTCTCTAGATTTAGACACCATCCTCAACACAACGGCAACAGAAATTCGGCAATTGCTCAATGCCGATCGCGTGGGCGTATTCCGCTTTACCCCCGATAGCGGTTGGGATGAAGGGGAGTTTGTGGCAGAAGATGTGGCTTCAGAATTTCCTTCAGCCTTAGCCACCAAAGTTTACGACCATTGTTTTGGTTCCCAGTTTGCCGTCCACTACATTCAGGGGCGAGTACAAGCAGTTGCAGATATCCACAATGCAGAACTGAGCGATTGTCATATTAAAATTCTCGAACAATTCCAGATTCGCGCCAATCTGATCGTTCCCGTCCTCAAGGGGGACGATTTGTGGGGGTTGCTGTGCATCCATCAGTGCAGCAATCCGCGACCCTGGCAACTCTCAGAAATTGAATTTATCCGCCAAATTGCCAATTACTTCGCAGTGGCGTTGCAACAAGCCGAGCATCTAGAACAAATTAAACATCAAGCGACGTTGCTGGCTCAAACCAAGGCGCAAGAGAAAGCTCTGATCCGTCAAAAAGCCTTGGTGAAAATTACGAATCGGATTCGACAATCCCTCGATTGGGAAACGATTTGTCAAACCGCAACGAGCGAAGTGCGCCAGTTACTAGAAGCCGATCGCGCGATCGTTTACCGTTTCAATTCAGACTGGAGTGGGGACTTTATCTTTGAGTCGGTGTCCGCAGGCTGGCAGCCCTTGGTGGGCGTGATACCAACCGTTGCAGATACGCACTTGATGGAAACTCGGGGCGGACGCTATGCCATGAATGAAACCTTTGCCGTGTCTGATATCTACCAAGCCGGACACTCTGATTGTCATGTGTCCTTGCTAGAAGCATTTCAAGCTAGAGCCTACACGATCGCCCCAATTTTTCAAAACGATCGCCTGTGGGGATTGCTGGCGGCTTTCCAAAATTCTGCCCCCCGCAACTGGCAAGCCGATGAAGTCGAGTTGCTCGCTCAAATTGGCGAACAGCTTGCGATTGCCCTCCAACAAGCCAACGAACAAAAACGAGCGATCGAGCGCCAGCAATCCCTCGTCAAAATCGTCAATAAAATTCGCCAGTCCCTCGATCTCGCGGACATCTGCCAAACGGCCGCTGATGAAGTGCGCCAGTTGCTAACAGTCGATCGCGTTACCATCTATCGCTTCAACCCAGACTGGAGCGGGAATTTTCTGTTTGAATCTGTAGCAGACCAGTGGAAACCGTTAGTTGAGACTTCCCGAAGCATTGAAGATACCCACTTAAGAGAAACTCAGGGCGGGCGCTACGCGGCGAATGAAACCTTCGCCGTCTCAGATATCTACCAAGCAGGACACTCCGATTGCCACGTAGCGTTGCTCGCCGAATTTCAAGTCAGAGCTTATGCGGTTGCCCCGATTTTTGAAGGATCTCGTCTGTGGGGACTGCTTTCTGCCTTCCAAAATACCCAACCTCGGAACTGGAATACTGATGAAGTTCAGTTATTAGCTCAGATTGGCGAACAACTGGGTATCGCTCTCAAACAAGCGGAATCCGTGAGCCAGATTCAAGCTCAGTCTTCTGAACTCAAGCAGGCACTCCAGCAATTGCAGCAATCTCAAATAGAGCTAATTCAAAAAGAAAAAATGGCAGCCTTGGGGCAACTGATTGCGGGAGTCGCCCATGAAATCAATAATCCCTTGGGTGCGATCAAAGCAGCAGCAAGCAACACCCAAAAGGCACTGCAAGAAGCTCTCGACGAATTACCCAATCTGCACCAGCGTTTGAACTCCGAACAACAAGAGAGCTTTTTTCAGTTCGTCAATCGGGCGATCGGCAGCCAACCGTTGGTTGCCACTCCAGAAAGCCGCGCCCTCAAACGCCAAATTACCGCTGACCTTCAAGAGCATGATGTTCAAGATGCCAGAAATGTTGCCGATGTCTTGATGGATATGGGCATCTGTGAAGATTTTGAGTTTTTGCTGCCCCTGTTAAAGAGCGAGCATAGTGAATGGGCCGTGCATTTTGCTTACAATCTAACTTGTACCTGCGTTAACAATCAAATGATTCTACGGGCTGTCGATCGCTCCTCCAAAATTGTGTTTGCCCTCAAAAGCTATGCTCGTCTCGAGCAAAATGAAGCAAAGCAGTTAATCCAAGTAACTGAAGGACTAGAAACCACCCTCGAAATCTATTACAATCAAATCAAACGCAACATCAATTTAATCCGAGATTATCAAGATATTCCCGCCATTTGGGGCTACCCCGACGAACTCATTCAAATCTGGACAAACTTGATTCACAACGCCATCCAGGCCATGGAATCAGGAGGAACACTGACCGTTGCCACCCAACCGCAGGAAAATGGCATTGAGGTGAGCGTTACAGATAATGGACTCGGTATTCCCACCGAAATACAGCCAAAAATCTTTGATGCCTTTTTCACCACCAAACCTGTTGGCAAGGGCAGCGGTCTGGGGCTGAGCATTTGCCAGAAGATTATTGACAAACACCAGGGACGCATAGAACTAGAGAGTCGATCGGGACACACTCAATTCCGTGTTTGGTTGCCTGTAGAATCTGTCTAAACAATAGGATGGAATTTAATCATGTCTAATTCTAAAAGTGCTATTCTTTGTGTAGATGACGAAGCTCCTATTTTGAAGGTGCTTAAAGAACAATTGAAACGCTGTTTCGGCAATCAGTATATCTATGAATTAGCCCAAAGTGCCGAAGAAGCCTGGATTGTGATCGATGAACTGGAACAGGAGGGAATCCAAATTCTGACGATTGTCTCTGATTGGCTAATGCCCAATGTCAAAGGCGATGAATTTTTAGCTGAAGTTCACCGACGATTTCCCCAGGTGGTCACTGTGATGCTCACCGGACAGGCCGACGAAGAAGCGATCGAGCGCGCCAAAAAAGAAGCCAATCTTCATGCTTGCATCTACAAACCTTGGGCAGAGGAAGAGCTACATGAAGTTATTCGCACAGCGTTGAGTGACACCCTCCCTCAGTAAATCGATTATACTGAGAGCTTCCCAAAATCAATTTTGAGATTTCCTGGTTGCTCCCTTACGGGTTCTCGACACTTGCCTAGATTGAGGGACCCCAATCCCCGGTAGCTCGTCTGCACAGGCAGTTTCCTTTTCCGATGTGTCCTATCGTACTAATTAGTTTGATTCCTCGATTTTTAATGTTTCGATCAAATGCGCCATTCAGCATATGTTTCCCAAACATCATTTTAGCACTGATGCGGTAATCCAAGTCTTCCATGAAGATTGTATCGCCAGCATCACAAAGGATATGAGACACTTTGAAGTGGAAGTCTTTCCTGGTGTTATCGATTGTATGGTGAAGTCGTACAACTTTAATCTGTTGTTTTTGGTAATTATTCGACCGTTTCTGGATTTACTGAACAAAAAGCAAGCTTTAAATGTTAAATAGAAAACATCAAACTCTCTCTTTTTACAACCTTCATCCCACCGCTAAACTGATAGATATCCCTCAAGCTAGAGCGGGCGCGGGCGTGTTCGCGGCGAATTAGATAAATATCAACTGACAACTGACAACTGTCAACTGTCAACTGTCCACGGTCAACTGTTAACTGTCAACTGCTATAAATAGATGATGCGATCGGCAATTGTTTGTATTGATGATGAGCAGGATATTCTCAGGAGTTTGGGCAACCAACTCAAGCGCCACTTTGGCAAAGACTATGACATCGAGCTGGCCAGTGACGGAGAAGATGCTCTTTCGCTATGTGCAGAATTGGCAGCAGAAGGCAAAGACATTGCTCTGATCGTTTCCGATCAGAATATGCAGGGTATGAGAGGAGATACCTTATTGATTCGACTCCATGCCCTTTATCCCAAAGCGTTAAAAATTATGCTAACCGGGCAAGCTGATGCTAATTCTGTGGGCAAGGTTGTCAATGCAGCAGCCTTATACCGATACATGGCTAAACCCTGGGATGAAACCGACCTGATTTTAACTGTTGCCGAAGCTGTGCGACGCTTTCAGCAAGAACAACAATTAGCCGAGCAAAATGAATTGCTCAAGAAAACCAATGCTAAGTTAAACAGTTCTTTGTCATTGTTGTTAGCTACTTTAGAAGCTACATCAGAGGGTATTCTTGTGTTCGATGGCAGCGGAAAAATTGTTAGTTTCAATCAAAACTTTGCTCAAATTTGGAAAATTTTAGATGCCAGAACAACGGCTAATGAAGACGATCTGCTAGATGCTATATTACAGCAGTTAACCGAAGCAGATGCCGTCAGCTTTCAAATAGCGATCGCCAAAGATAACATCGAAAAGAACAATTTTTTGAAATTAAAAAACGGTAAAATAGTTGAGTATTATTTGCGTCCCCAACAGCTCATGGGGGAAATTGTCGGTAAGATATGGAGTTTTCGAGACATTACTCAAGAAAAGCACACAGCAGCGATTGCCCGCCATCAAGCATTACACGATCCCCTCACCAACCTTCCCAATCGCATCTTGTTTAATCAAAAATTGGCTGCTACCTTGAGCGATGCCACCAACCATTCAAAACTGATCGCCGTGATGTTTTTGGATTTAGATCGGTTTAAGGAAGTTAATGATACTTTAGGTCACTTGATGGGCGATCTGTTGTTACAAAATGTTGTGCAACGTCTGATTGGTGGTCTGAGGGGAACAGATGTACTTGCTCGTTGGGGAGGAGATGAATTCGTGCTATTCCTGCCAGGAATTCGCCGCCGAGAAGATGCTAGCGAGATTGCCTGCAGGCTTGTTGAAGCACTTCAACCTCATTTTTTCCTGAAGGGACATTGTGTAAATGTCACGGCTAGTATTGGTATTGCAGTATATCCTGACGATGGTACAGACAGCAATACATTGCTCCACAAGGCCGATGTTGCCTTATATCATGCAAAAAACAGCGGGCGAAATAACTATCAGTATTATTGCGCTAGAGAACAAACAATAGGAAATAAGTTGTAGGATGCAAGCAATAGGTAATAGCTAATACCAAATCAGGTTTTGCCATCTACAACGTCACAGCAGCCGTTCGCAGGGATTTCGGTTGGGACCAAATTGCGATCGCATTTTTCAGGTGGCGATCGGCATTGCAGATCGTGGGGTAGGGATACCGATTTAAGCGATCGATAAAGTGTTTGATACTTTCTTCACTACTAAAGATGTGGGAAAAGCTACGGGACTGGGATTGGCGATATGCCTCCGGCACGCTACGCGATCGCCCGCCAGATTGTCGTTGAAAAGCACGGAGGTGCGATCGAGGTTAATTCCCATCAGGGAGAGGGAACTGAATTTGCGATCGTGTTACCTGTTAGTGAAAAAAGTCATTAGTCATTGGTCCTGCCGTCATTAGTCATTAGTCATTAGGATCGCGAATTAAATAATTTATACAAGGAAAGTGGGATGGGCGTCCCGCCCGTCCAATTAGAGACGGGCGGGACGCCCATCCCACAATAATTAAAATTGTAAGTTATTTAATTCTCATTCCTTAGTATCGTGTTGTCGGTTATTGATACTCCCCATGCCGTGCATGCGAGGGGATTCTTGAAGAACCCAGAGTCGGATTTTCAAAGGCGATATCAATTCGCCGCTACTCACTCAGCTTTAATTCTTTCAAGCGTTGCGTATACTTGTATTTTTTTTTGCTGTCGCGAGTCCATCACTAGCCAACAGTTACGGTACGCTCAACATTCTGCCATTATTTGCCCTTTAGCTATTTCGGATCTAAGCCGAATATGCCCGTTGCAGGGATTTCTCCTATACTAGAATGTCTCAACACGTAGATGGTTATTCTTACTCAATCTTCTGAATTATCACATGATTTTTTGATGTATTTCGTTGATGTATGTAAAGAATTGTTCAAGGCGGTTGAAACCGCTACCGACTTTTCCCCGTGTCTGAAGCCAGGGGCCCGGCGGGCTCGCTTTCCGGTCAAGAAAGTCCTGCCGTCATTAGTTGGGGGTCATTCGTCATTGGTGATGATAGCGGTTTTAAACTCTTCTGCTTTGGAAGAGGACTCGCATTCGGAACGATCGAACCTAGTCGCACCCATCTCCCCCGCTGGGGAGCCAGATTGACAAAATCTCAACTATGCTAACGTAGGCAAGCAGCAATGCCTTGTCACGCAGGCGATTGACATACTTTAAAACAATTTATTTGATTGAGGAGCGGTGTATCCCCTATGGCAAACCTGATCGGCACAGACAGCAACGACTTTATTCTAGGAACTCCCCAGGGCGATCGAATCCGCGGCTTAGATGGCGATGATACGCTCTCGGGTGCATCAGGAGATGACACCCTAGAGGGCGACGGCGGCAACGACCAGCTTCTGGGAGGCGACGGAGCAGATTCGCTGTTTGGGGGTGAAGGAAATGACGAACTCATTGGCAACCAAGGTCGCGATTTTCTTTCCGGCGGGAACGGCGACGACTCGATTCGCGGCGGTTTGGGCAACGATACCCTCGACGGCAACGACGGGTTAGACAGTTTGTTGGGAGACGCAGGGGACGACTTGCTTCGAGGCAACGGGGGCTTTGATGTGATTGCCGGCGGTACTGGCAACGACACCCTCAGAGGGGGTGAGGGTGACGATTCCGTGTTCGGGAATGGTGATGACGACTATCTCTACGGGGATATCGGGAACGATTCTCTCAACGGCGGTAGCGGCCGGGATCAACTGTTTGGCCTTGATGGCAACGACTATTTTGCCGGCAGCGACGGCGATGACACTTTGTACGGCAATGCTGGCAACGATTCGCTCTTTGGAGAATCCGGCAACGACCAAATATTCGGCGGCAAGGCTGACGATACAGCTTTTGGTGGCATCGGTTCGGATACGATTCGCGGCGATGAAGGCGACGACTCGGTGCTGGGAGATGAAGGCAATGACTTCCTCTTTGGCGGCAAAGGTAATGATGTTCAAGACGGCGGTTTTGGCGATGATTCTTTGGCCGGTGGTATCGGCGACGATACCATTTTGGGAGGTTTCGGCAATGACAATTTATTTGGGGCAGAGGGTAATGATTCTCTGATCGGAGGTGAGGGTTCCGATACTCTGACTGGCGGTAGTGGCAGCGATGTCTTTGGATTGGGAGCTGGGCCTGGAAGTTTGGCTTTAATTACTGATTACAATGACACAGAGGATTTCTTTGGACTGCCGAGCAATTTATCTTTCGCTCAACTGCAAGTTCGGCAAGGTAACGGTGCAAATGTCAGGGATACAGTAATTACGACGCTCGACGGCAAGCTTTTAGCAATTTTGACCGATACTCCGGCGGCGCTGATCGAGGCCAATGATTTTATCGCTGTGACTGGGACGGGTACCCCCAGACCAACTAGGACTACAGTTACAACCACAGTTACAACCACAACTACAGATATAACTGGGGCTGTAACTGCGGCTGCAACTGATGCTCCAACTGCGGCTGCAACTGATGCTCCAACTCCAA